>DATENN010000107.1:0-3637 GCA_035275045.1 Pyrinomonadaceae bacterium | reverse complement strand
CGGGAAAATCGCTACGGCGGCACCCGATAACAGTCCGACGCGATGGCTATATGCCTCGTTTCCGGTTGCGAAAGTCAGACCAACGATGGCTGCATAACAAAGAAGGTTAAAGGGTTCTGCACTTAACGTGCCGTATCCAACGATGGGACCCAAAAGCGCAAACGTAACAGCCAGGATCTTGACGTGAATGGGCTGGCCAGCGGTCGCCCAACTCGCTAAGTGTCCGCTCTTAAGGTAACCGGCCAATTGAACCGCCCCCGTTTGGTACTCGTAGCTGTCCTGAGCAAACGAGTTCATTATTCCGTCGCGGTCTATGAGGGTAGGAGCGATTTGCGCGCGGCCGGCAGTGAATAAGGCAGTGACAAGACAAAGGTGGAGCGCCGAAGCAACAATAACTAACCGAAGGCCGCTCCAGCGAAGCCCCTGGGATCCGTTTGAAACAGTCCACCGGTGGCTTTTCCCCTCGCGGGAATTTGTTCGGCTCGTCATTGTGGGGAGAGTTAACTAATCAATTTCCGCTGTCGTCAGAACGTTAATTGGAAGTCGCGAACTTGTTGTTGTTCCGCCCAGCCCGAACCGAAAGCCTCGGTTCTGTCGAATGTCGCCCGGCCGTCTGTTCTCGGACAAATGAAATAAAATCCTCGGTGAGGGTCGCGGAATCTCCACGAGAAGCGTGAGCAGGAGCCGCAATCGTCGCCAACAATCGGTGACGGTCGGCGCGGACTTCGGTGAACAGAACCTCAGCGTCGCACCGCGCCGCGACCTGGATTATTGCCGGCGCGAATATCACCGGTCCCACGGCTGTGGCAAATTCAATCGTCCGTTGTCCCTGATGCTCTGCACGATCCGGCATGCCGCATACAAGTTCGCCGCATCTTAGAGTGCTGCGAAGCTTCACCAAAAAAGTCGCCGACGGTTGCATGGTCCGAGCAGCTATCGAAGTACCTGCTACGCGCAGTTGCTTATCGGGCGTGATAACAACCGGATTGAATCCTGCTTCATAAAAGAGTCGCACCATGAACATCGTCAATGCCGCGTGATGACCAATTACCAGGACACCTTTGCCGCGCGCATGGGCCTGAACAATATGTTGGAAACCGCTAACCGCGATCTTGGGATCAAAAGTAGTGTCATTCTTGGTCAGCGCGTTAAGGATCAAATGCAGCGCGATTTCACGCGGGTCATGAAACCCCTTAATCTCTTGTTCACGATAGGCTTCGGTTTTGCGGAAGAGCGGCACACTCTTCTGAGCGAGTAGAAGCGCCGCATGAAAGCGAAATTTTCGCGGCAGGATTCGCATCAGCAACGCAAAACACAGTTCTGCGCGACGAAAAAAATTCATCCCGGCGCGATCGGTAACGCGGTTCGGGACTTTCCGAGTAGGATGTGTCACTGGCGTTAGATTATAGAAAATTCCAACGTTAGAAAAGCGGCACGAAAGTCAACAAGCGATTGGCGGGTGCTGATTAAGGATACTGCTGATACATTTCTTATCACTTGCGACAATGTCTAAGCGCCTTTCCATCTGTCTAATCAATCCTCGCAGTAAGCCTTCATACTGGACTGCAGACTTTGCGATGCCTTTTTATCAACTGGGACGAAAGCTGAAGTACTCCATGGCGAATGGTTCCCTGGTGTCGATAGCCGCACTGGTTCCATCGGGACATGAAATCGTAATTATCGACGAGAATGTTGAGTCAATTGATTTCACCAGCCTGAGCCGATTCGATGTGATCGGCGTCACCGGCATGGTCGTACAGGGCGAGCGAATGCTGGAGATCCTACGCCGGCTTCAAACGCTGCCGGCAGTGGTCGTCGCCGGTGGTCCGCTCGTCACCGTCAACGAAAATATCTTCGAAGGACTCTGCGACGTTCGATTCATAGGCGAAGCGGAACAAACCTGGCCGGCTTTTCTAAATGCGCTGGCGTCTGAGGCACCCTTTCAGTCGCGATATGAGCAAGGGGAAAAAACCGACATGAGCCAGGTGCCGGTGCCGCGCTTCGATCTGCTAAAGCGCGGCTGCTATGGCACGGCGCCGGTGCAATTCTCGCGTGGGTGTCCGTTCCTTTGTGAGTTCTGTGACATCATCACGATCTTTGGCCGCCGTCCGCGGGTTAAATCGCCGGAACAAGTGCTGCGCGAGCTTGACGCGGTCTTAGCACAAGGTTTCAAGGGTTGTTTTCTTGTTGACGACAATTTCATTGGCAACAAGGTGGAAGCGAAACGACTGTTGCGCCGTATCATCGAGTGGCAACAAACGCACCGATTTCCGCTGACGTTCGTCACCGAGGCAAGCATCAACCTAGCCAACGATCAAGAGCTGATCGATCTAATGGTCGAGGCGAACTTCCAAAATGTATTCATCGGGATCGAAACGCCACGTGAGGCGTCGCTGACAGAAACACGCAAACATCAAAACGTCCATGGCGACTCTCTGCTCGCGAAGCTCGCCCGCATAAGGGCACGCGGTCTGAAGGTTAGCGCCGGCTTCATTGTGGGATTTGACAACGACGATCAGCACATCTTCGACGAGCAGTATGAGTTCATCCAGTCAAGCGGCATTGCCAACCTATCGATAAGCCTGTTGACACCCTTGCCGACGACGCCACTGTACGAGCGGCTGCGCGCCGAAAACCGTCTGGATTTCTCTGACCCGGAACTGATTTATCATCCGAAACAAATGACGCGCGCAGAGCTTAAAGCAGGCTTTCGCCAACTGCTGGACCGCGTTTTTGAGGTCGAGGCTTATTTTCATCGGGTATATAACCCACCGCACGATCCTTCCGCCCGTGTTCGTCTCGGCGTGAAATGTGCGACTCAGATTGAACAGCCAAAGTTGAAAATCCGTTTGCTCCATTCCGCCGCCTGGTCGGCGCGGGCCATCAAGCTCGCGTTCGTTATGGCCCGGAAGCGTCAGCTGTTGAGACATCTTCGCGTAGTGCCGCGCATAGTTCGGACGAATGCCTCACTTGGAAACGATGCCTTCGGATTCGGAGAGATGATGGACCATTGGATTAGCTACTGGCACTTTGCCAGCGTCACGCGGCAAATAAGTGGGACGGAATTTGGCAATGTGACAAAACGTAGCAAACACATTCAACCGACGGTTTCGTTATGATCACAGCTCATGGATCAAAAGAGAATCGTCGGTCGTTCGATCCCTCTCTTTCGATCTCTGTGTTAGTCTCAAAACCCCCAAAACCAAAATGAGCTTGAGCTTGAGCGGGCTTGTGCAAGGATCTAGAGCTGTCTGGCGACGCCTAAACGCCGCTGTGCTGCGTATGTTCTTGCGGCTGGTTCCTGCTGAGACCCACCGCGTTTTTGCGCTCACCCTGATCGCGGGTGCATCCTGCGGACTTGCCGCAGTCTTTTTTCACTTATCAATTATCGGAACTGAAAAGCGACTGATTAATCGGGCGATGTCCGCCAGTGGCCGCTCATGGATTTGGTGGACGATTCTGACGCCGACGATCGGCGGGTTGCTTACCGGCGTGTTGCTGCAATACGTGTTTCCGGGCGCGCGAGGCAGTGGGATCCCGCAAGTGAAAGTCGCTTATGCGATTAAAGATGGCCGCGTGCCGCTGCGAGAAGCGGTCGGCAAATTCCTTGTCGGCGTCTTGCAAATTGGCACTGGAT
>DATENN010000106.1:0-8665 GCA_035275045.1 Pyrinomonadaceae bacterium | reverse complement strand
CAAACATTTTCAGTTGCAGCAACTGATCAACGAGACCCTCCTGCGTCTCCAACCGGATTGGAAAAACTCCAGTCAGGTAAGACTTCGCATCGGCCAGTTCTTTTTCCGACACGGGCTCGCTGCGAATGCGCCCGAGTTCATAGAAAAATTCTTTAAGTGAATCGCCAGTGACCGGCGTGCGTACCTCTGCAGTGGCCCGGAAAGTTCCGGCGGTGCGTCGCGCATCCAGACTGGTGTAAGCGCCGTAGGTGTAGCCTTTATCCTCGCGCAGGTTCATGAACAAGCGCGATGAAGCATTCGCGCCGAGGATCGTGTGCATCACTAGGGTCGGAAAATAATCTGGGCTGGTCCGGGTGATGCCTTCATTTGCGATGACAATGTTCGCCTGCGCTGAACCCGGACGATCGATTACATAAGCGGCCCGAGCGGAACGTTTCGGCGGTGCAGGGAAGTCATTGTCTGGCGCCTGACCTTGTGCCCAATTGCCGAATAGATTCTCTACTCGCTTGAGCAGCTCGTCGTGATTGACATCGCCGGCGACGAGCAACACTGCATTGTTCGCGATGAAGGTCGAGCGATGATACGCGATAAGTTTATCGC
The DNA here is from genome assembly GCA_035275045.1 of Pyrinomonadaceae bacterium. GTDB lineage: Bacteria > Acidobacteriota > Blastocatellia > Pyrinomonadales > Pyrinomonadaceae > PSRF01. Next base: position 8,065 of record DATENN010000106.1, on the reverse strand, counting down.
GCGTGGTGGCATCGATCGATTCGGGAGTCGGCGCCGTGATCGAATAAGGGTGATCGCCGAACATCACACGCGCCACCATCTCAGTTGCTAAAAACGAAGGCTGGGCGCGTTGCTGCTTCAAACTTTCTTTAGTGTTCTGGCGAGTCAGCTCAACTTCGTTTTCGGGAAAGACCGGACGCAACGTTACGTCGGCGAGCAACTCCAGAATCTCATCACTGAAAGTCGTCAGCGACGAAGCGGCAACGGTGGTGTAATCCGAGTTCGCGCCTGCCTGCAAGGTGGCGCCCAGGCGTGCTACTTCATCTGCGATTTCCCGGCTGGTGCGCGTTTCTGTGCCTTCCGTCAGCAATCCGGTCAACATGTCGATAAGACCAGGTGAACCGGCCGGATCGTTCGCATCGCCACTGCGCAAGGCGAGCCGATAGCTGACCAATGGCAGACGGTGATCTTCAACCACAACCACCAACAATCCGTTGGGCAACTCCAATTCGGAAGTGGTGGGGAGTTTCAGCGAGCGCGAAGATAGCGGCGGCGGCGGTTGTTTTAGAATTTCCTGTTGGATGTTCGTCATTAAGTGTGCAAAGGACCGGTTACAGTTTCTGGGGATTGCGCCGGATCGCCTGGTTGCGAGGGTTTGTCGGCGGATTGCTCGACGGCGCCCACCAGCCCGCCAGTTTCGGCCGTGGGTTGAGCCGGAGGTCGTGGCGGCACTTGCGGCGCGGGTGCAGCTGGTTGTGTCGGTTCGCCGGCGGGTTGTGGCGAAGCCGGTGCTTCAACCGGCATGTCTTCCGCCGTTGATATTGGAACGATGTCGAGCACCACGCGATTATCGATGTCAAGAAAACGTTCCACTGCGGCCCTGATCTGTTCCGGCGTAATCGATAGGTATTGGTCCAACTCAGAATCCATCAGCGTGGGATCGCCATCGTACAAGGCGTACTCGGCCAGTCGTTGAGCGCGATACATGGTTGACTGCCGGCCGCGCACGACGTCGTTGCAGAGAGAATTACGCAGCTTCTCCATTTCCTCGGGCGATGGACCGGCCCGGCGCAGATCCCGAATTTCAGAAAATATTTGCTCGCGAATAGTCGCAACTTGTTCTCCAGGCTTTGGCAACGCAAAGATGTACAAAGCGGAGGGACCGCGCCGCTCGTCGATGCCGCCTTGAATCGACACCACCGACTCATCGCCTTTCACCAGTTTTTGATAGAGCCGGGAACTATCACCCTCGAACAACAAATCGGCGGCCAGCGACAGCGCGTAGTAGTCGGTCGTCCTGCGCGGTGGAATTTTCCAACCCAGCACAAACGCCGGCGCGGGCGCCAGCGGATCGTGGAAAACTTCCTGGGTTTGCGCGACGTCATCAGGCTCGCTGGTATCGACGCCCGGCGGTTCTGGCTGACTGGGTATGTCTTCGAAGTACTTGCTGATTAAGTTAGCAGCTTCGTCTTCGTCAAAGTCACCGACGATCGACAGCACCGCATTATTCGGCGCGTAGTAGATTCGGAAAAACTCCTGCACATCGGCAATGGTCGCGGCGTCGAGATCTTCCATCGATCCGATCGTCGAATGAGCGTTCGCCGGGTTCTTGAAAATCAGCTCGTTGATTCGCAGAAAGGCGTTAACGTACGGCTGGTTGTCATAGCGCAAGCGCTTTTCTTCCTGAACTGCGTTGCGTTGGTTATCGAGGTTCTCCTGCGTCACCTTCAACGAACGCATGCGATCGCTTTCCAGCCAAAGCGCGAGCGGCAAGTGACTAGCCGGCAAAGTTTCGAAATAGTTGGTGCGCTCGGTCGACGTCGTACCGTTCATGGTACCGCCAGCGTTGAATATGTATTGAAAGTGCGCGGCCTTAGGTACATTCTCGGAGCCCTGGAACATCATGTGTTCGAACAGGTGCGCGAAACCGGTTCGACCGACCTTCTCATTGCGCGAGCCAACGTCGTAGTAAAGCGCAATAGAGACGACTGGCACGGCGTTGTCAGGAGAGAGAATTACGCGCAGGCCGTTTGCAAGTGTGAGCTGTTTTATCGGTGTAGGTGAAAGTTCGAATCTGTCGGCCACGTTAGTCTCGATTCGTCTCCATAGTTGTATTGCGCTTTGACCTTGAGGAGAAGGCCCATTGTACTTTGGGGGGTTATCAGCAGACTAATGCTCAGGCTGGTTTTTCGTTAACCATGCCTCGGAGTTCAGCGCGCAGCCGTTCGATCTCGGCGAGCTTTTGTTGCACGCGATCGAACAATGCTGTTTGAGTCTTGATGCCTTCATCGATTAGAAAACCAGCGGCTTCGGCGCGGTTGCGAAAAATTCCGGCCTGGACCAATTGTTCGACCTTGTCCTGAGCAGAGGGAGAAATCTTGATCGCCACAACGTAGTCGTCTTTCGCGGACATGGCGCGTTCAATCGTGCGGCTAATGTCCCGGCCGATGGCGCTGAGTGATTCGGGAATGCGCGAGGCAATGTCGCGTACCGAGGAAGCAGTGCGTGTTCGATCTTCGGAATCGCCTTCGGTTTCGTTGTCTCTTAACATCAAGTCGTCGACGGTTTCAGGGGATTTTTGTTCTTCTTTTTGAAACGGAGCGTTTTGATAAGGATTGCTCATAATCCGAGAAAACTCCTTCGAGGTTCAAAATCCAATTCGCTATTAAATACGTCTTTGATCTTGATTAGGTTCATTCTACGGATGCATTCATTTTCGTCAAGCAGGTGTCAGAACGACGGCTGATAGTTTTTAGCTGGAGATTTGGTTAGTTGCGTCGCCGGGATGCTTGCCGGGCTGACTTTCGTTAGCTAGTATTTGCCGCACGCGCTGCCGATGACAAACCTGTTTGTCAGCTTCGTGCAACCCAAACATAACGGAACCTCAAAAACAGGCACCAAATGATCAAGAAATTGTCGCTCCTGCTAATGACTGGCGTGATTGCCGCCGGATTTTCTCTCAACACTTTTAGTCAACAAAGGCCGCGCACGTCATCAACCGAGCCACGAAGACAAACGACGCGGCGAGTTCGTCTTGATGCTGATCCGTTGATTGCGAAGGACGTTGAAGAGGCTTTGAAGGTGATCGAAAGGCATTACGTCGAAGGGGCAAGTCTCGACTACAACTCGGTTTTCAAATCATCGATCCTGGGCATGCTACGCTCGTTGGATCCTCACTCTAATTACTATGATAAAGATGAATACGAAGAACTAAGAACGGACCAAAGGTCCGAATATTTCGGCATTGGCGCGTCCATTTTGAATTACACGATCGGCCAGGACGCGGACACTTTCATAACTGCGACGTTCCCGAATTCGCCGGCAGCACGAGCCGGACTCCGTTTCGGTGACCGCATTGTCGCTGTGAACGGTGTGAAAATGACCGGCAAACCATCGCTTGAAGTACGCGACCGGATTCGCGGACCGCGTGGTTCAGTAGTTAAGGTGACCGTCGAACGCGCCGCTGACAAAAGAATTCAGACTGTCGAGATTACACGCGATGTTGTTCCACAACCGTCGATTCCTGACGCTTATCTGATCAAGCCCAGCGTCGGCTACATCGACATGACGCGCGGCTTCAATATTTCGACTACGGAAGAATTGATGGAGGCGCTCGATCAATTACACGCGCAGGGAATGACGTCCCTGGTTTTGGATCTGCGCAATAATCCGGGTGGTTTTTTGGACCAGGCCATCCATGTGGCCGAAGTTTTCCTGCCTGCCGGCCAGTTGATCCTGACTCAGAAGGGCCGCAACTTCGGAAGAGAATATCGCTCGGCAAACAATTCGCCGGATACAGTACCGCTGGTGATTCTGATTAACGACAATACGGCCTCAGCTTCCGAGATTGTCGCGGGCGCGATGCAGGATCACGATCGGGCGTTGATTGTGGGCGAGACGAGTTTTGGTAAGGGACTGGTGCAGAGCATCATTCCGCTGGAAGATGGCGCGGGGCTAACACTAACGTCGGCGAAGTACTACACACCGTCCGGACGTCTGATTCAACGCGACTACACTAACGGCGGCTTATACGATTACTACACTCATGGCGGGTCGATGGCGAACGACTCGGCCAATAGGCAGGCCGGCCAGGCGAGGAAAACAGACACCGGCCGTCCGGTGTACGGTGGTGGTGGCATCGACCCTGATGAACCGGTTGGGCCAAGAACGATCACATTTACACAACGTCGCTTGTCGGCACCGATATTTGCTTTTGCTCGTGATGTCATCAACGGCCGGGTGCCGGCGCCCGCCAGTTACCGCGTTCGCGGTGCAATCAATTTTGAGCACGAATTGAAGCCCAGTGACTTCGTCGTGACCGAGGCGCTGGTCCGATCACTGAAGAGTTACATGCTCGCAGACCAAAATTTCGCGAGTATGTCCTCACTAATCGATCGCAATCGCGCCTTCGTAGATTTGCAACTGCGATTCAACCTGGTCCAGGCGGCGTATGGAAGAATCATGGCCGAGCGTGTTTTTGTTGAGACGGACGATAAGCAGGTAGCACGCGCGATCGATGTCCTACCACGCGCTCGGGATCTGGCGATGACGGCTCCCGGAAATCGACGACAACCGTGAGAGCAGAGGACAGAAGTCAGAGGTCAGAGATCAGAGGTCAGAGAGACTGTGAGAGCGGATGTGAGATGTCAGATGTCAGAGAGATCAGATCACGTTCGTCTGCCGACTGGGGCCTCTTGATCCTGATCTCTGACATCTGACATCCGACATCTGACATCTGACATCTGACATCTGACATCTGCCTTCTGCCTTCTGACCTCTGACCTCCGACCTCCCGGCCCTGTTGCACGGGTAAAACAAAGTCTTGCGTCTAAAACCCTCTTGTGATATGGTGCAAGCCCATAATGTCAAAGCCAAACAAATCTCTCATCAATACTGCCGAACTCGGCCGCGCAATTCGCCGCCGTCGTGAAGATCTTGGTCTTAGTCTTCGCGATGTCGCTGATGAAACCAACGTTTCTGCGTCGACCCTTTCGCGCATTGAAAACGGCACTGGCAAGCCTGACGCCGACAACATCGCGCGCCTGACTTCCTGGCTGGATGTTCCGCTCGAGCGAATTATGAAAGGCCATGGTGGCGCGGAAGCCGCCAAGCCAATCGTTTACTATCCTCACGAGTCAACCCCGGAAATCGTCGAAGCCCATCTGCGCGCCGATCGCAATCTGACTCCGGAAACGGCAGACGCCCTTTCAGAACTCTTTCGGGTTGCCTATTCGCAATTTAGCCGTTCTGAGCCGGGCAAAGCTGCGAAAAAGCGACGCTAAGTCGGCCTCACCTCGCCGCGTTATAATCGATTGATGATGACCAGTCTCGATTTGCCGCCTGGCGATAAGTGGCGTCGTTTTGAGCTGCAGGGCCTTGGACTGCGAGAGTTTGCCGGCCTGCGCGGCGACGCAGCGCTGAATCCATTTGATCTCGCGAAGTTTGCCAATCTCGTGGTAGTTGAGTTCGATCAAATTCAAAATCTGACTGCAGCGACGCGCGAATGCCTGCTTAGTTCGGCGGCGGAAAAATGGTCTGGCGGCGCGTGCTCTCATCCGCTACCCGATGGCAGGCGCATTGTCATCCTCAATCCGACCCATGGACCAGCGCGCACGAATGCAACTTTGATGGAAGAGATTTCGCACGTGTTTCTTGGCCATCAACCCAGTCGTCTTAAGGTACTTTCGAAGAACAAGCGGGGCGAGACCGTGGCCCGCGATTATCGTAATGCCGATGAAGAGGCCGCCTACGCAACGGGCGCTGCGGCACTTGTTCCTTATCCTTTTCTGCGCCGATTCGTTTTGCGTGGGGACACCTCGACTGACATCGCGCGGCATTTTCGAGTAAGCCGCGAGTTGGTCGAGTACCGTTTGAAGGTGACGCGACTGTGGCGCATGTATCGCGTGGCCCATCTGGACCAGTAGAGCGAATGATGTTCTTTTATTCGGTAGTGTCCGGAATTGCATGGCTGCGCTTAATTAATGCTGAGCCTGAAAGGGCACTGAGGCTTCACAGAGAAATTGAGAAAATGATGTCACGGTCTTGCGTTTCGAGGCGCGCTGTTTCCCGTTCTTACTCGAACCTTTATAATCGGTTCGTTGTGTTTGCTGACCCGATAACTTATGCCTGAACAACTCAAAGAGATGCGTTTGCCCGGTCTGACGACGACGGACAAGCTGCGCATGCTCCTCGATATCACGAGAAAAATCAGCCAATCGCTGGACCTCCAGGAAGTGTTGAATCTGGTAATGGACACGCTGGATTCACTCGTCCCATACGATGCCGCCGGTATTTTTGTAGTGAAGTGCGATGAGTCAAAGGTGGCTGAAGGCGAAGAGCCCTGCGTCTTTCAGGCTGAGGCGGTGCGCGGGTACGACATTGCGGAACTCACGAATTTGCACCTGAAGATTGGTGAAGGATTGCTTGGCCATGTGGCACTTACGGCCCAGCCGGTGAACTCTCCCGACGTTCGAAAAGATCCTCTCTACATCAACGCACGACGACAGACGCGTTCTGAAATGGTCGCCCCGATCATTTCAAACAACGAGGTGATCGGCGTTTTCGATCTTGAAAGCGACGAGCTCAACGCGTATTCGGACGATGATCTGCAAGTGTTGATGCTGCTGGCTGCTCAGGTTGCAATCATCATTGAAAAGGTGATGCTGCACGAGCAATTGATCGAAAAGAAACGGCTTGAAGGCCAGCTCGAGGTCGCGCGGCAGGTCCAGTTAGAGTTATTGCCGGCTAAAGATCCGCAATTGCAAGGGTACGACATCAGCGCCTACAACTTTCCCACCGAAGAAGTGTCCGGCGACTACTACGATTGGGTTCAAATTTTTGACGATCAGATCGGATTAGTAATTGCCGACGTGTCGGGCAAGGGGGTTCCAGCCGCGCTGTTGATGGCTTTCCTGCGCGCCAGTCTGCGAGCGGCGACGCACATCGGCTACTCGCCGCACATTTCCATGGCAAAGGTGAATTACCTGCTGTGGGAATCGATCGAAAGAAATCAGTTTGTTACTGCGTTCTACGGAATACTCGACGTGACTAATCGGACGCTGTCGTATACGAATGCGGGTCACAATCCGCCGTTACTGGTCGGCACCGACGGCAAACATCAATTCATCGAACGCGGCAGCTTGCCGCTGGGCATGTTCAAGGACACTCGCTATCACGAGTACTACCAAACAATCGCGCCCGGCGAGATGTTTGTGCTCTATACTGACGGCGTTACTGAAGCGCTGAGTCCGCAAGGGGAAGAATTCGGCCGGAACCGCCTGGCAACCGCGGTTATTGCTCATCGAAAACTGAGTGCGCGCGAGCTAATTGCGGAAGTGCAACGTGAAGTGATCGAATGGACCGATGGAAAAGGCGCAGGCGACGACGTTACCTTTTTCGTAATCAAGGCACTGGACGATCAGTAAGAGTTTTAATGAGCGGTGGAAGAGCAGTGGGAGCGATCGCCACCCGGAGCAAGCGGGCCTCGATAGTCGCCAAAGTGAAAATCAGCCTCAACTCGAGTGAAGGCGTAGACGTCGAAACCAAACGCGTCGAGACAGCCGGCAACATCGTGTGGCGATACCAGGTAGACAGCCGGAGCAAAACCCGCGTCCGCGCGAATTTCCAGCAAGCGCTCAAGCACTTCGAGTGGGGCAAAACATCTGACCGGATCTCTATAAGTTGCCATAGTCGCTTTTTCGCCGCGTTCCAAAATTCAGTAGCGATTTAAGGTAAACTCGAAAGCGCGTTCACCTTGTCCGCATCATTGGACGCCGGATTCAGAAGAAAAGTTCGATAAAAAAAATGAGCGAAGCAACTCTCACCAACCAAAATTCTTCGGCCGCGGCGCCAAACTTCACTGTCGTCCTGCGGCAGATGCTGGGCACCTCTAACAAAGTAAGCGACTTGATCTTTTCGCCGGGACGGCCACCGCAAGTGGAGCTGTCGGGAAAACTTCAGCCCGTGGTCATTCCCGGTCTCGACAAATTAACGCCCGCGCACACGGCAGGCATAGCCAAACTCATCGTCGGCAACAATGCGAACGCGACCGAAAGTCTGGAACGGACAGGCTCGGCTGACATTTCAT
>DATENN010000105.1:0-5335 GCA_035275045.1 Pyrinomonadaceae bacterium | reverse complement strand
GAGGCCAACTGCGGGTCCGCTAAACGACGCGCATCATATCGATATGTTATTTTCCTTGCAAGGATTCTTGCATCTCCGACGAAGAGGTGGCCTCACATGAAGTTAGATTCCACGGTTCCACGTCAAAAAACAGGGGTTTCTAAGGGAACCCAAACGCCGCTTTTAGAGGCCTGTAAGCGTGCCAAAGCCCGCGAGGAATTGGGTGAGTACGAAGCGGCACGCGACGCATTGCGGCCGTACTGGCAACGGATCGGTGAGAGTCCAAAGCTGGAAGGCTTAAGTGACCTCGAAGCCGCCCATTTGTCTTTGCGGGCGGGCACTTTGTCCGGCTGGATTGGGAGCGCGAGACAGATTCCGGGCGCCCAGGAGATAGCGAAGGATCTAATTTCTCAGGCCGCGCGAATCTTCGACAGTCTTGGCGAGGTCGAATTAACCGCCGAAGCCCGGATCGATCTGGCCCTCTGTTACTGGCGCGAGGGCGGCTATGACGAAGCGAGAGTTACCCTCGACGACGCGTTGCAGCACCTCGGCGACCTACAGAGTGAGCAGCGGCTTCGTGCTTTATTGAATCGTGGAGTGCTTGAACGTGTTTCGAACCGGTTTGAAGACGCGCTCAAGACTCACCGGGAAGCTGCTCCACTTTTCGAACTGAGCACGAACGATAATCTGCGTGGTAAGTTTCATAATGAATACGCTACCGTTCTCAAGAATTATGGTCTGGCGACGAATCGAGAAGACTATATCGATCAATCTCTGCTCGAATTCTCGGCCGCCCTTTTTCATGTCGAACGTGCCGGTAACAAGCGCTTCCAAGCGATCACCGAAAACAATCTTGGGTATTTGTTCGTACGGCTGGGCCGATATCAGGAAGCTACCGAACATCTTGATCGCGCCCGCTCGCTGTTTCTTGGTCTAAAAGATCAAGGCCGCGTCGCCCAGGTTGACGACACACGCGCGCGCGCTCTGCTGGCTCGCGGCAGTGTCAGCATGGCTGAGACAGTTGCGCGCAGCGCCGTTCATGCCCTAAAAGACGGCGACGAGCCGGTATTGCTTTCGGGCGCGTTAACCACGCACGGAACTGCATTGGCGCGACTGGGTAATCATTCCAAAGCGCGCGCAACTTTTGAGAAAGCGATTCGTGTGGCCCAGGCAGCCGGAGAAACAGAAAGTAGCGGTACTGCCGCGCTCACGCTGGTTGAGGAATTGAAGGACCACCTGCCTGCAGTGGAACTTGTCTCGTATTACCGCATGGCAGAGTCGGACTTGGGCAATTCGCAGCATCCGGAAATGCATAGCCGGCTGGGCCAGTGCGCTCGCAACCTGATGATGACATCGACGGGAAGCGCCGCGGACGCGGCTGTTCATGCTGTGGCTCAGACTCCAGAACCCGCCACAAAAGCGCCGGACGCTCCGGGCTTTTCTTTAGCGCTCTCGCTTGAGGAACATGTTCTTCGTTACGAAGCCGACTTGATTAGTCAGGCGCTGGCGGCTTCTGATGGCAGCGTGACGCGCGCGGCACGTTTGCTAGGAGTCACACATCAGGGTCTCGCATTTATTCTTAACGGCCGTCACAAAGATTTACTGCCTGCGCGAAGCCCAGTCAAACGCCGGCGGCGCAGTATCATTCGCTATCGATAGCGTCCAACTCATTTCATAACGCATTTGAATCGATGCGGCCAGGGGCAACTGCGCCCGGCCTTTTTCGATCCAAACAGTTCTGCGGAAAAGTGCTGAGTTATCGTTCCTAATATCCCGATGAAAACTTTTAGACCAGTTTGCCTGTTAATTGTCGTCTCGTTTCTGAACGCTTCGGCTACGGCACAAACAACGCGCCGGCAGCGGCCCGCTCGCCGTGCTGCGACCAGACCCGAGCCGGCGGCCAGTCCTGTTCCTACGCCCTCGCCCACGCCCGTGCGACCACGCGTTCCTTCCGCGCCGGTCGTACTCGCAACCGTCAATGGCGAGAATGTAACCACCGCGGAAATCGATCCTGAAGTACGTGAACAGGTTGAGACGCTCGACGACAAGATAAATGACACCCGGCGTCAAATACTCGAATTGCAAATCAACACAATTCTTCTTGATACCGAAGCTGCACGCCGCAAAATGACCGGGCAGCAGCTTTATGACTTTGAAGTCAAGCGAAAGCTGACGCCGCCGACTGATGCGGAAATTAATAAGTTCATCGAAGACAACCGCGCCTCGATTCAAGAAACAGATCCAGCGACTCTTAAGAAAGATGTCGCCGGATATCTGCTTGGTGAAAAAGAAACAAGATTGTCTGGTGAGTTGGTCGATCGGCTGCGCGCGGCCACTCCCATCGTGAAAGGCGTTGATGTCAACGCCACGAACGTCGCGCCTGCAACCGTCGTCGTAACGGTAGCAGGCAAGCCGATCACGTTCGCGATGATCGAAGAGCGCAGCCGGCCAATCATTTATAAGCTGCGTTCCAGTACTTATCTTCTCGAAAAGGATTCACTCGACCGCGCCATAAACAACATGTTGTTGCTGGCGGAGGCGAGGCGCCGCAATGTGCCGCCCGAGGACATTATGCGAACCGAAGTTAGCGAGAAAGCGCATACACCAACTGAAGCCGAGATTGCAAAATTCTATTCCGAAAATCAAAGAAATATACCGCAGCCCCTTGACGCCGTACGCATTCAGATATCGTCCTACCTGCTGGAGCAACAACAGCGGGAAGCCGAAGCAGAGTTAGCACTCAGGCTTCGCAAAGCAGCAAATGTCCGCATCTTAATTTCAGAACCTGCGCCATTGGTGCAAACCATTAGCGTCGATGATGATCCGTTTCGTGGTGACGTGAATGCACCAGTCACCATCGTTGAGTTTACCGATTTTCAGTGCCCATCGTGTGCCGCGATGCAGCCCGTGCTGGACGACGTATTAAAGAGCTATGGCAATAAGGTCCGGTTCGTTGTGCGTGACTTTCCCTTGTTGGCCCATGCGAATGCGCGTAAGGCCGCGGAAGCTGCGAATGCCGCAAATGCCCAGGGAAAGTTTTTCGAATACACGCAGATACTTTTTAAACACCAGAGTGCTCTGGACGTGCCCTCCTTAAAAAAGTACGCGAGCGATCTTGGGTTGAATCGCGCGCAATTCGACACCGCTTTGGACAGCGGCCGCTTTGCTGACGAAGTACGCCACGATCTCGCCGATGGAGAGAAATATGGCGTCGATAGCACGCCGACGATCTTCATCAATGGCGTTGCGCTGACCGAATTAAGCAGTGAAGGACTACGTGCCGCGATCGATAAGGCGCTGGCCTCTGGTCCACAAAAAGCTTCTGCTCAATGAAACGCCCCACGCTCCTGCGCCTGGTCGATCCACATTACAACGTTCCGATGCTGGCCTATGATTTGCTGGACTAACGCGTCCGGTCCTGCATAGAGCAAACTTTTTAGTACAATCATCGGCAAAAGGGCGCAATTTAATGGTTTCGCTAAAACCCGAACGTCTGAAACGATACAAGGACGTGGCCTTACTGTTCGTAAAGTACGGCCGTTCAGATCTGGTGCATCAGGCCGGACTGGAGGACAGTCTGGAACCGGACGACTATGAGATCAGCGAACATGGACCGGCCGCGGAAGAGTTAGCGACCGATCTTGAAAAACTAGGTCCGACGTTCATCAAACTGGGCCAACTCTTATCGACGCGCGCTGATCTGTTACCACCTGCTTATCTCGAAGCGCTGACTCGCTTGCAGGACAGTATCGAGCCGTTCTCATACGAAGAAGTTGACAAGATCGTTGCCGGCGAACTTGGCGTCAGAATTTCCAAAGCATTTGCGGACTTTGAATCCGAACCCCTCGCGGCCGCGTCGTTGGCCCAGGTGCACCGCGCTCACATGCGTGACGGCCGGACCGTCGTCGTCAAGGTCCAACGTCCGAACATTCGTGATCAAATTGTCGAAGATTTAGAAGCGCTTGGTCAGATGGCCCAGTTTCTCGATTCGCATACCGAACTCGGCAAACGCTACGAGTTCGAGAATATGTTGGTTAGCCTGAGGCGCAGCGTGTTGCGCGAACTTGATTTCAAAGTCGAAGCTAACAACCTGATCGCTTTCGGCGAAAACCTGCAAGAGTTTGATCGAATAATTGTTCCACAGCCCATAGAGGATTTTTGTACGCCGCGCGTGCTCACGATGGAGTACGTCGCCGGTAAGAAGATTACAGAGTTGAGTCCACTGCGGTTAATGGAACTCGACGGCGCCGGCCTGGCTCGAGAGTTGTTTCGCGCTTATCTGAAACAGATTTTGGTTGACGGGTTGGTCCATGCGGATCCCCATCCGGGAAATGTTTTTCTTACCGACGACGATCGAATAGCGTTGCTTGACTTGGGTATGGTCACGCGATTACAGCCCGGGCTGCGAGACAACACGTTGCGGTTGTTGCTTGCAATCAGCGAGGGTCGCGGCGAAGAAGCGGCCGAAACTGCGATCAAAATGGGTGAGGCCAAAGAAGGCTTCAATCGTTCCGATTTCACTTCGCGGGTGGCAGAGCTGGTTTCGGAAAATTCCGGGGCGAACCTCAGCCGGTTGAATTCGGGTCAAATAGCCCTGGAGATTACAAAGATTTCCGCTGACTGCTGGTTTCGACTGCCGTCGGATTTCACAATGATCGCCAAGGCGCTGCTGAACCTGGATCGAGTAGTCTTCACACTTGATCCGGATTTTGAGCCCGCCGCGATCATACGCCAGCGCGCCACGGAAATTCTGCAACGCAACTTGATGCAGAGTATCGCGCCAGGAAATATCATTGGCGGGGTCGTAGAGCTCAAAGAGTTTGCCGAAAAACTACCCGGCAGAGTCAATAAGATCCTCGACACCATCGGCAGTAACAATTTTAAAATCAACGTTGACGCGATCGACGAGAAAATAGTTTTGGAAGGACTTCAGAAGGTCGCTAACCGAATAACCTTGGGATTGATTCTCGCCGCGTTGATTGTCGGTGCTGCTATGCTGATGCGCGTCGAGACGTCATTCCGTGTTTTCGGCTATCCGGGTTTTCCACTCGTCTTTTTTACGCTTGCAGCCGTTGCAGGACTCGGCCTGGTAATCAGCATCCTGGTGACCGACGTGAAAGCGCGAAAGAAAAAAGGCAACTAGCTACGGCTGTTGCTTGCGCATGCGGGTGCCCGCGTCCATCGTCTTGGCAAAATAGCCCGGCCGGTAATTCAACTTCAAATTCTGCCTTCGTACTTCAGGATCGATAACCTCGATTTGTATCCGCCGGTATGAACCGTCGCGGGCTTTGTTCGAGGGCGAGTATGCAATCAGGTATTGCTCGCGAAGGTCCGTTTGTATTTGCGCGAACGCAGT
>DATENN010000104.1:0-6079 GCA_035275045.1 Pyrinomonadaceae bacterium | reverse complement strand
GATTTTCCGGTGAACGAGCGCAACGAGCAATGGGATTCGTTTCAACTAAGCGGCTTCACGCGCGACCAACTGCAAGTCTTCATCGCGCGAAAATACATCGACGACAAAACCCGCGCTGCGCTGGAAGCGATCATCGAGTTGAAGGACAAAGTCGCCGCGGCGAACGCCCGCCTTCAGGCGATTGATAAAGAGGTGGCGGAGATCACCAAGGACCAGGAACGCCTGCGCGAGAACATCAAGACGCTGACGGAAACCGCGGAAGCAAAACAACTCATCGCGCGCTACGTGGCGAAAGCCAACGAGCAGGAGACACGCCTGGAGCAACTTGAATCCGACCGGCGCACGACGCTCACAGACCGCGATCGTTTACAGACTGAGTTGAACTCTTTGATCCGCGATCTGTCGCTGGATCGAAAACTATAGCGGCGGCGTGGGCAATTCGATGGCTGCCGGCTTCCGAGATTGTCGGTATTTCCTACCGATGTGAGTTGGCGCAAACTTTGATTACAAATGAGAAATCTCAAATGAGCTATGAATATGAAACCGGCTTGCCCCGCTCTTAAATACCTCAGGCTAACAGTAGCTTCGAACCGCGTAGCGGTTCAATGAGTTTAGCCCAGGGTAAGGAGCGCAGCGACGCCACCCTGGGAACCGAATCCCTCAGTATTCCTTCGCGCGGCCTCGATGGCTGCGCGAAGGTAAACAGGGGAACAGATTACAAAGATGAATCTGCCAACCAGGTACCAGGCTGCAAAGCAAGCGAGGGCCGGTCGGTTTCATATTCATAGCTCATTTGAGATTTCTCATTTGTAATCTAAGAACGGGGCAAGCCGCCCTTCCTGACCTGGAGACAATGCAATTTGAAGCTGACCCCTAATCTCCGACATCTGACATCTGACATCTGACATCTGCTCTCTGAGGCTGCAAAAAGCAGGGCGACGCCGTCGCGCCTGATTCAACTCCTGCCATTTACGATTCACGATTTACGATTTACCATCTACCTCCATTCTTGATTCCAGGAGGTTTTCAATGCGTTCGCTACTGCTTCTCGTGTCCATCTTTTGTCTGGCATTAGTTATCACGCCGACTCGGACTAAGGCCATTACGTACGGATTTGTCGACTCTAATAACACCTACAGCAACACCGGCGCCTTCATCGTCCAGTCACCTACGGGAAAAATCTATCCCATCTGCAGTGGCACACTGATCGCCCCGAACGTGTTTCTTACTGCCAGCCACTGCACCCAGTATTTCAGGGATGAGTTGGCGCCACTTGGTTACACGGCCTACGTGAGTTTCGACAAATCAATTCCCTTTGGAGATTTGACCAGTAACAAGACGAAGTTGCTGGCGGTTAGCAATGTGGTTACTAATCCTAATTACAACCAAGCACAAAGCGATTCGGGCGACATCGGCGTTTTGATACTTAGCCAGAACGTAAAAGGCGTGACGCCGGCGACGCTTCCGACATGCGGGTTGTTGGACCAGCTGGTCGCGCAGAACGGTTTGAAGAATGCGGTATTCACCAATGCCGGTTACGGCATACAGAACCGCGTAGTAGGCGGTGGCGTTCCTTATTTTCAGGACGTGAATCCGATTCCGCGCATGTATTCGTTCTCGAGCTTTAATTCACTTAACGGTGGATACATTCGCCTGTCGCAAAATCCATCGACTGGAAACGGTGGGACATGTTTTGGCGATTCCGGTGGTCCAAACTTCCTGACAGTCAACGGACAGCTTGTGCTTGTGGCAATCACAATCACCGGCGACAGTGTCTGCCGCTCAACGAATGTTGACTATCGGCTCGACACACCGTCGGCGCAGGGTTTTTTTGCGTACGTGAACAACACCTACGGAACACAGATTCCAATCAACTGCTAGCGACGTAGCGCGTTGCGTTAGCATTTTAAGCAAACAAAAGGCTGCGCCATTGAAGAAGGCGTAGCCTAAGAGCGATGAAAGATGGGCGGCAATTGAGACTTGCCGCCCATTGATACCGACCTGCACGCTGTACGCGGCGGTCTACAGGCTGTTTCGCCGGTCCGGCGCTTTGGCCCACCCGGTACCGCGGGTAGTTCTGCAAAAGCACTCGATGCCCGTCCGTGTGAGCGGACGGTTGGCTAATTCCATACGTCGGCTTCGCCGACTTGTGTGCTCAAAACATGCGCATCAGGTAACGTCCTGCGACGGAATCAGCTTCTGCCCGCCCAACGAAAAATAAAATCCAAACACGCCCAGTGCAATCGTGATGGCCGCGCCGGCGAGGAAGTCTCGCGCGTACCAGGCACCCACCTCCGTCGTCATCGGATAAAACACCATCAAGTGATAAGTCACGTACGCTGACATCGCCGCCAGCAATCCAAAACGATAAAGCACAAACACCGCCAGCCCCGAGCACAACGCTGTGAACGGAATCATGATCGGTTGCGCCTGCACCACTAAGGTGTTCAACAATCCCAGCAACAACCACAGCGCAATCCATGCTAACCATTCTTTGCGCAACACCACGACGAACAACAACAGTAGAAACATGCTGATCAACGTTGACGATGCGCCGGCTTGAAACTGTGACGCCACTCGCAGCATAAATATCAAACCGATGTCAGTCACACCCGGAAACATCGGCAGTTGCGGCGGCACTCCAATCCATTTCAAGCCGGCGAAAGCCATCACGGTGGCGAGAATCATCACCGCACCGAACAGCGCGCCGATCAGAATGTCCCGGCCCACCAACGGGTCGCGATAATCACCCGCCAACAAGCGGCTCCATCCAATGATGCGTTGCGGCCAGCGCCTGCGCACGAACGGTTCGAGCGCAAGGTAAAGCAAGCGAAAGAAGACGGCCAGAAAGATCGCCTCTGAGAGACGGCGTATAAACAGATCAAACTCGCGCGCCAACACCCAGTTGTGATGTTCATAAAAGAGCCAGACCAACATCTGAAAAGTAAAGATCACCCATGCAAAGCGTGCTGCCCCGCGTCGATCCCCACGCCCTAAGCGAAGATTGTGACGTGCGAGTAACGCCCCACCTATCAAAGTGATCAATACGACCGTAATTACCAGAAACGTCAACAGGCGATAGCTACGACTGTCGGGCGGCAGGTCCTGACGCAGCCGCTGGTCCCATGGGTACACAGTTTCAAAGTAAGTAATCTTGCCTCGAAAAGATGCGGCCTCGATATGGGTTTTTAGATTTGGGTTGCTGGAATCAACACCGTCCCACGCCATCCGCGTGTCGTAAGCATGGAGCGGCACCGTCTGCGAAACAGACGGAGTAAACTGCGCGATGTCTAAATCTGCTTCGCGAAACGCGATGGACCAATCGGGCGTTGCCGGCGCAGTGGCGGCCGGTTCGCGCTGCGGCGGCACTCCTTCAAACCAATGCAATCTTCCCGTAGTGCCAAGGTAAACCAACGTCATGCCCGAAACATCGAGACCGGGATGGTGCGGGTCAATGTCCTCAATGGTTTCGAAGTAGCGAGGCGAGCCGCGATACCAATAGCGATAGGCGCCCGGGCCATCCGTTTGCAACCGGTCCCAACGATTGGGCGATTGATCATTCGCGCTGATATAGCTGAGGTACTCGGTCTTAAGCAGGAAGCCGTCGACACTATCGAGCTCGGGTTGAGTGTAACCGAACTCCTTGATGATGTTACGAGCGTGCGCGCGCAACACTTCGGGTGACTGGTCCACCGGCGTCATCCGGTAAACCGCCGTGTAACGCGTCAACCAGAAGACGAGTATCAATACCGCCACGAACCCCGCCAGCAATGCCGCGGCGATTGGCAACTTCAGCGCTCCCTGTTTTGGCGCGGCCGCGACCATTTCAGGCGACGGCGTTTCGCCAGCCGCCAACGCCGCGGCCAGTGGATCACCTCCCGGCAAAGCGGCCGCGACTTGCAAAGCGGAGGTGGGACGAAGCGTGGGATCTTTCTTTAAGCAGCGATCGATTACTTTCTCGATTATCGGATCAAGTTCTTTTACTAACACTGTCGGGTTGGTCGGCGAGTGATCGCTACGCCGAAGACTCAAGAGTTCGTTCAGTGTCGTTGCTTCGAAAGCTTTTTTGCCGGTGAACAGTTCGTAAAGGACGAGACCGAGCGAATAGATGTCGCTGCGAACTGTTGCCGGCTGCTTGTCAAATTGTTCCGGCGCCATGTAGGCGGGCGTGCCGGCCATGCCCTCATCGGCGCGCAATTCTTCTTCGAGACCAGCGAGACCAAAATCGGTGATGCGCGCGTTGCCGTGTTCGTCGATCATGACGTTCGCCGGTTTTAGATCTCGATGCAGTACGCTGTTGTCATGCGCAGCCGCGAGACCGGCGCAAATCTGACGCGCGATCTGAATGGCTTTGTCCTGCGGGAAACGGCCGATGCGTCTTAATAAAGAAGAGAGTTCTTCGCCTTTGATGAACTCCATCGAAAGAAAGTGGCGACCGTTGAACTCGGCAATATCGTAAACGCGGCAGACGTTTTTGTGACTGACCTGGCGCGCGACGCGCACTTCGCGATGAAAGCGCGCGAGTGCCGCGCCGTCGCGCAGCAATTCATCGGGAAGAAATTTTAATGCGACCGGCTGGCCCAGTTTCAGATCGTCGGCGCGATAGACTTCTCCCATGCCGCCTTTGCCGACCAAACCAACGATGCGATAGCGATCGGCGAGGATCGTCCCCGGAACGAAGCGAGCGTCGTCTATAGAGTCGAATGAAGTCGTGCTTCGGGAATCAAACCGTTGAGTAGCATCGTCGAATGAATGGCCACATGAAGGACAACGCGAAACGTCGCTTGAGATCTCGGTGAGACAGTCGGGACAGCGCGCCATAGCGCGCGGATTGTAACAGGGTCGGTTTCGACTTTCGAGTTTCGAGTTCGTGGCAAGAAGCGGCTGCGAAGCAGCCGTGAAGAGTAATAGCCACAGGCGAGGCGTCAGCCGAGCCTGTGGTAACCGTCCGTAAAAATCATTGAGCCTGCGCAGCAGGCGATAGCCATTCTCGCCAGCTTCGCAGGCTCGCATAAATATTTTTGACGGTGATCCCCAGGCTCGTCCCGCTCGCCTTGGGCTATTACTCTTGGTCGCCCTGCTGACGCAGGCTAAGACTATAAATTCACGATCAAAAATATGGACATCGCCCGGAAGCAGAGCATCAAAATGTCACTCTGATCAGTCAATGCCTAAAATTTTGCATTGGCAGGAAGCTAGCGGTTTCTCACTCACTCTTTATCTCTCAAATCCTAAAAGTTACATTCAGCCGTTCCCATCTCCGCAATCGTTCACCCCAACAAGCCGCCGCGACGAGGTTCAACTCATGTCTTTCACGAATCTTCTCTATCATGTCGTCTATGCTACGAAAGAGCGTGCTCCACTTATCTCGAGTGCCTTTGCACCACAACTGCATCGTAAGTTAGGAGGGATTGTTCACGACCAGGCGATCGCGATTCTCGCCAGCTTCGCAGGCTCGCATAAATATTTTTGACGGTGATCCCCAGGCTCGCCTCGCTCGCCTGGGGCTATTACTCTTGGTCGCCTGCTGAAGCAGGCTAAGACTAACTATTCATTCGCGCGTCGCGGAGGCGGCCGTGGGGACGGTAGACAAGCGTAGCCTCGCTTGGGGCGGATACCTAACGCATTCGCGGATTCAAAAACACTCTCGGTCGCCGCATTCGCGGCCCCAGAAATAAAAGCTTGAATCTACTGAGTCCACGCGGTTACTCTACTAATGTGATTCCCGGTTTGTTTCGTCCCGCTTCGTACCTTTCGCTTTTACCTCTCAATGGTGAACGCTCAGCCGTGAACTATTGTGGCCAACTGTTGGCTGAGTTCAGTTTCATTTTCCAGAGTTCGCGCTAATGACCACAGAATTTCGTCGTTTCGGCCAGCAACGATAAGTGTCGCTACTAATCATCCGCGCGGCAGTCGCTGGATTACCAATTGATGGTCGCTGTGTGGCGTGTTGCGATCAGCATCGATGCGTGGCAGTAAAAGATTGAGATAAACCTCCCGACGATGGCGCTCCAAGGCTCTCTAAAAACAATGGCGGTGTCAGATGTGCTGCAGTTTCTGGCGGTGGGCCAGAAAACCG
>DATENN010000103.1:0-6669 GCA_035275045.1 Pyrinomonadaceae bacterium | reverse complement strand
AATCGCATGGTCCAGGCTGGGAAAAAACGTGCAGCTGAATTCTCATGGGCAAGAGCGGCGGAGGCGACCTTAGACGTTTACACAGGCGCAATCGAACAATTCTCCAGTCGAAAAAAATGAGCCGCCAACGACTGTCATCCTTGCATCCGGTTTTAAAACGTACCGGACTCCTCATTTTTCTGGCCATATGGCTGGCGTACGGCGCCGCGATCAACAGCAACAACCTCACCGCATTTGATCTACAACAAATCGGGGTTGAGGCGCTGGCTGCGCGGCATCATTTTT
This sequence comes from Pyrinomonadaceae bacterium, assembly GCA_035275045.1. Taxonomy (GTDB): domain Bacteria; phylum Acidobacteriota; class Blastocatellia; order Pyrinomonadales; family Pyrinomonadaceae; genus PSRF01. Next base: position 6,384 of record DATENN010000103.1, on the reverse strand, counting down.
ATCTTGAAGGCTCACCAGATCCACAGATGCAAACGAAAGGTGATGTCTTCGAATACAACGGCCATCTGTACGCTGCCAAACAACCAGGTCAATTCATGTCGGGCGCGATTGTCTACTCGGCGCTGCGCGTCGCCGGATTGTCATACGCAAGCAATTATCTTCTCACCTCGGCGTTGGTGACGTTCTTCACGACGTCGTTAGTGTTGGCCCTCTCGGTGGTAGCTTTCTTCAGGCTGGCTCAATTAATTGGTCGAGGCTCGCGCGAACCATTTTGGACCGTGCTGGCTACGTTCGCATACGCGTTCGGCACAACCATGTTCGCGTATTCGGGCATACCTCACCACGATGCGCTTGCCAGCGGCTATCTGGTCATCGCGTTCTACCTCACTCGCAAAATTTCCTCGGTTACAGCGAGCGAGCGTAATAAGAAAGTAATGGCGACAGTTGCGGGATTGTTGTTGGGATTGACCATTACCACGTCGATGCTGCCGTTCTTTATGAGTGTCGTATGCGCAATTTACTTTTTTACACTACGCCGTTGGCGCCTGATGCCGCTATTTGTGGTGGGGTTAGTCGCCGGACTGGTGCCGCTGTTCATTTATGACGCAGCGAGTTTTGGCAGTCCGTTCCGCCTTGCTAACGTGGCCGGCGCAGGTATGTTTGCCGACACATTCTGGCATTTTGACCCGCGCAACTTTGGGAACAAGGTTGCCGGCTACAGCAAAGCGGTTGTCTTTTACGCTCCGGTAGTCGCTGCTGGTTTGTTCGGCTGGTCCTATTATCCGCTTGAACGGAAGAGACGCCCTGAATTTCGCACGATTGCACTGATGACTATCGTGCTTGTGATTTATGTTTTCAATATCTCGTCAGATGGAGACTGCCAGTTTGGACCGCGTTACCTTTTACCGCTTATGCCGTTCGCATGCCTGGGGGTCGTTGGTTATGGTTATCTTTCCGCTCAATATGAACGGGGTTTCGCAGCGGTCGTGCTTGTGACCATCGTTTTAACGTCGTGTTTTATCAACCTGGTGGGCGCTTTAGGTGGCGCGATGAACTGTCTACACGGAAGCGGCGCCTTCACCAATCGCATTCGTCAATTGGCAGGTGGGGAGTTTCCAGGTTATCCACTTGCGAAATGGCTGTTGCTGCCGTTGATTGTTTGCGTGGCTTTGCTGATATTAGGTTGGGCCGATCAGCGGCGGAATAGTGGGCTGACGGCTACTTAGTTTCTCAATCCCTAACCCGATACAAATAGATCGAATTGCCAAAGACTGCTTCCGGTTGTCGAGTGCGAAAGCCGGCGAGGTAATTGATACGCTGTTCTTCAGAAAGCATTTTTCCGCTTTCATCAGGCGCGACGGCAATAGTTGAACCATTGAGAAAGCTGCCGCCGATCGCGACGTAGCGTGTGTCAGGAATTACGCGGCCCGGCTTTGGAAAAATTTCGTGGTAGTTGATGTCGTAGAGTCTAAGCGTCGCCCAACCTCCAGACAGTGCACCGTCAACGTCCGTTTCGCCGCGCGCGTGCAGATAATTCGCCAGGTCTTTTACATCATCGCCCCATTCAACGTTTGAATCCGACAAGTACCACCAACGCGGATGACCCGATGCGAGTTGATTCATGTACGGGACGTAATCCGGATAAGCGCGCAGCATCTCAACGGCTGACCATCCAATTGTCAGGACGACGACTGCAATAACAAGATGACGCGCGTAATTTGCGCGCAGCATCCTGTCGGTAACCACGCCCGCCGCGATAAACAGAAAAGGAAATGCTGGTAAGAAATGCCGCACGCCAATGTTGATGCGACTCGACATCGATAACGCCACGTAGATCGCAAGAGGCGCCAGCACCCATAGGAACCGCCAGTCCTTATGCCATATGGCCCACAAGGCCCAGGCCAGTCCGGCAATCGAAATCAGCAAAAACGGTAGCGATGTTTTTAACGCAAACGCGGTGGGAAAGTAATACCACCAGCCGGTCCTGCTGTATTGGCCCAACAGCGACGTTGGATGTCCATCACGGTTATGCAGCTTGACGTTGTATTGCCCGAACAGCCAATAGGTCGGGACGATTGTTGAGCCTGCACGAAAAAAAGTGAGCCAACGATCGACGTCGCCGGGTGACATGGTCTGCACCCACTTGACGTCGGCTGCTTCGATCGGCGGGCGGCGAAAATAATATGCGGCATTGATTACCAGCAATAGCGCACAGGCGACGATTCCGGCATGGCTCAGCAACCGCTTTCGATTCATTTCCAACCGCTTCGCAAAAACGAAACCGATTATTGCGAGACAAGCGAGCACAGGCAACAGCACGATCATCGAAAACTTCACGCAAAGCGCTAGTCCGCCGGTCAGGCCGAGTAACAAAGCACGACGCGCGGTTCGGTTCAGGAGGTAATGACGCAAGACAAAAAAGAAAAGCAGATACGCGAACGCAGCAGGCAAGTCCGTATGAACTATTCGTCCATGCGCCAACACGGTTGGCTCGAGTGAATAAAACGCAACTGCAAAAACCGCCGCGCGATCACCAAACAGTTGGCGGCAATAAACAAAAATTAGCAGACCGAGTCCAACCGCGATGGGCACCATCATCGCGCGGCACCAGAACGAAATCGATTCAAAGTGCGCTCGGTTACTGGGCCAAAATTGTTCCAGATATTTCCACGTTTCTTCTGAAAAATTTCCAGTCACGTCCTGAGAGTTTCCTATCGCTGATTCCTCAGGTTGTATGAAGAGAAGGGGCAACGCAGCCCACATTTTTACGAGCGGAGGGTGTTCGTTGTTGAGTTGGAACTTTCCCGCGACAAGATGGTAGTATCCGGCCGGAATATGAACTACTTCATCGTTGCTGATGCTCTTGCGCGAGATCTGCGCAAAGAGATTGATCGCCATCAGAAATAACAAGCCGGCGCAAATTAGTTCGGCTTTGCGCGTGGCTATTACTCTTTCAATGGCGGCAAAGAAGTTGGCGACGAGTGCACCTATCGCGCGTTCGGCTTCCCGGTTCTGCAATGCGTCTTCCATCTTCAATTCACTCTAAATTAACGCCGAACTGTGTCGCGGCGATAGTAGTTTCATTACTGCCGCTGTTGTATTTCTTTCCGGCAACCACGGGAAAACTAATCATCTCTCCCGACGATGGCGTCATCTTCAACATTCCGATGCGCGTAGTGGTCGCGAATTTACTTCGCGCAGGCTACTTACCGCTTTGGAATCCCTACATGTTCAGCGGCATGCCGTTGTTCGGTGCAGCCCAGGCCGGGGTGTTGTTTCCGCTTAATTGGTTTTACCTGATTTTCAGTATACCTGTGGCAACAAATGCCATGATGCTGTCCGCGTACATGATCGCGGCGCTGGGTGCTTACCTGTTTGCGCGCCGCAGCGGCGCCAGCATTGGTGGCGCAGCCGTGACGAGTTTGGTCTGGCAGTGTAGCGCGTTCATGATCGCAAAAGTTGGCCAGACGAACGTGGTCCAAACGGCGGCGTTGTTCCCCTGGGTGCTGTGGGCTGTAGATGCATATGGGATGACAGGCAGGCGAACGCGCGCATTGCTGTTGGCGCTAATCGTGCCATTGCAATTTTTTGCCGGACACCAACAGACTTTCACTTACTCTTTTCTGATTGCTGCCGCCTACGCGGTGCTGATGTGGAGAGTTGCGCCGCGTACTCAACGGCGATCTTATGCCGCTTCATTAATTTTCCTGGCATCAGGGATTACGTTATCCGCAGTGCAACTGCTGCCCACCGTCGAATTGCTAAGACGCAGTCTCAGGGCCAGCGCCAGCTACGATTTTTTCAGCTCATTCTCAATGCCGCCGCGATTCATCCTGACGTTGTTCGCGCCGTTCCTGATGGGCGGCGGCGACGGAAACTTATTTCGCGCGCCTTATATTGGACCGGCATTCGCCGGCGAGTACATAGCTTACGTTGGAAGCTTAACACTGATGCTCGCAGTCCTCGCGTTAATACTGCGTCGGGATGCGCGGACCATATTTTGGGCGGCGGTGGCGGTCATTTGCCTGGCGCTCGCAGTCGGGCGTTTTCTGCCATTCAATACCTACAAGCTGGTTTATTACTTGCCGGTACTCAATTTGTTTCGCGTGCCTGCCCGGCATTTGATGGAAGTTGAGTTTGCGCTTGCGGTTCTAGCCGGACGAGGATTGACCGCACTGTCGTTGTCGACAAACAGCGCGTCTAAGGTGCGCGTGGCAACGCTTATCGGCGGCGCGATCCTACTGTTGACGTTTCTGTCAGTGACCTCGTGGCGGCCTGCGAATTTCCAACTTGCGCGCGTTGCGCCTGTTTCAGTCTTAAGAGCGCCCGAACTCTTCATTCCGATTGTCGTGGCACTGTTCGGCGCCATCGCACTGTGGTTTTTTGCGCGCAATGCCCAAAAAGGTCGCGCGACAAGTTTTATATTTGCCGTTCTGCTACTGGATCTGTTCTTGTGGGGACAGTCGAGCGGGTGGCGCTATTCACCAACACCTGCGCATCCATTATGGCGCCAACCCGAAGCAGTTCAACTGCTTCATGACCTCAGACAACAACACGGCAACGAACCCTATCGAATTCTCACCGAGGTGCAACCATTCTTCATTAACACCGGCGCGGATGAAACTGAGAAGTACAAGCTTGGCGATTTCATGCTGGCGTTACAGCCGGACACTTATGTGATGCACGGCGTCGAGAATGCGGCCGGGTACGATGGTTTCGGCCTTGCGCGTTATAGCCGGCTTGCCGATGACATGAAACTTTGGGGCGAAGTGACTGATGCGCAGCGGAGCGTGCGCGGCCCGGGTCGCGAGTTCGACATTTTGAATGTTCAGTATCTGATAAAGCAAAGCCCACTTGCCGAAGCTCGGCGGCGCGCCGCCGCAAACTTCACCCACGCAATACCCGCCACGGCGGAGATTGAAACAGAAATACTGGGGGGCATTGCTTTCGCGAAGAAAGAGCTGAACGCGCCTTCGCTAATAAATGGTGAACGCCTGGTCTTCACAGTGCCGCCTACTCAGACGAATGCGATCGCGTTGGTTACCAGCCTGGCCTGGGCGGCCGATGTTGGCGATGGCGAAGTTGTCGGCGTAATCCGCCTGCATACGGCAGACGGAAAAGATTTTGAGTTTCCACTGCGTGCCGGTGAGGATACCGCCGAGTGGTCGCACGATCGTCCGGATCTAAAATCAAAGATGATGCATAAGCGAGCGGAGGTGGCGACGAGTTACACGGTTAATGATCCAGCAGGAAACTTTGAAAGTCATTCATACCTGGCAAGATTCTCATTGCCGCAGACAGTTAATCTTGAGAGTGGCGAGATTGAAGTTGCAAAGGTTGCCAAGGCGCCGCAACTCACTCTTGATGTCAAACGTGTTTCGCTATTGAACGGCGACACGGCGGAACAATTACGCGGCGATCTAATAGAAAAAGTTGGTCCGCGCGATTCTGCGAACGAGAAAACCGCCTCCGCTAACCAGCTAGATTCGGCTAGATGGAAGTTAGCAGCGCAAAGCGACTACCTTCGCATTTACGAAAACACCCACGCCCTGCCGCGCGCCTGGCTGGCGCACTCTGAAGTTGTCAGCAATGAACAGCAGCAACTCGAGACCATTCGCAGCGGCAAACTACCGGACGGGACTGTTTGGGATCCACTAAAAACGGCCTTGGTTGAAGCGCCCACAGGCATTGCTTTCAAAGATGTGCCTGCCGATACGATCCGGATAACTCGTGAAGAACCAAACCGGCTGGAGATGCAAACGAATGCAACATCACCGGCTTTGTTGGTCGTAAGCGAAAACCATTACCCCGGCTGGCGAGCATACGTGGATGGGCAGGCAGTCGATGTTATGCGCGTTGATTACAATCTCCGCGGCGTCGCGCTGGGCGCAGGCAATCACCAGGTGAGTTTTGTTTACCGTCCGAAATCAGTATTCATTGGCGCGCTCATTTCGCTCTTAACGTTAATTGGATTGCTTGTGTGGACGCGAATGCGTTGAAGCGTTGACGATGACAGAAACTAAAGACAAAAACGCGTTGCTGGCTCCTTCTCGCTTCATCGAAAAGCTCGAAGATTGCTTTTTCTATCATGCGATGGACCTTCCCAAATTTGGCTTGGTACCGGCGCATTGGGATTTGCGCGGGCGGTTTGACGAGTACACCGGCGGCATCGATGTGCGCGGCAAGTCTGTACTTGATGTCGGCGCTGCGACAGGCTTCTTAAGTTTTGAGGCCGAACAGCGCGGCGCATCCCGCGTGCTGTCGTTTGATATGAGCGAAGCGCGGCAACAAAAATTTCTTCCCTTCAAAGCCAAACCGTACTACAGCGATCCGGATCGTTGGGCCAGCGAATACGGAGCTGAAATTGAAAAATGGAAAAATGCC
>DATENN010000102.1:0-24825 GCA_035275045.1 Pyrinomonadaceae bacterium | reverse complement strand
CATCATCCAGGGCCAGTTGCGAGAATATGATTTCATGGCCCGTTACGCCGGCGACGAGTTTGTAGCTATCGTTCAAGAACTGGTCGGTAATCAGGTGGACGAGCTGCGCAGCCGAATTGAAACGGCGGTCTCCGAATTCTCGCTTAGAGTGCGCGGCAACACCGAAGCACGAGTTGGTATCAGCATCGGTACCGCTACGTTCGGTGCTGATGGCGAGAGTTTGGACCAGCTGTTGGTTGCTGCTGATCAGGCAATGTACCGAGCCAAATCCACTCACAAACTGGAAAAGGCGTCACGAGTTCCGGCAGTACCAGAGGCGGTCATCGAAATGGAAACCGATAACCTAACGTCAGTATCTGTAAATTAAGCATTACGGATTCTTTGTTGTTCTATAGGCGGACCTTCGGGTCCGCCTTTTTTATTGTCATGACAAAAAATTGAGCCATCTTGACATAGGCACGCTGCATCGCTTTCAATCGGTTTGTGTTTGCGGCCCTTTGCCGCATAAGGCTTCGGTACCTGTCCACCCAATTGATGCATGCCTGCCGCGATTAATTCTGAGAAGAGTCCAACGGTCCTGATTGTTGATGCTGACCCTGATTCGCGTGAGCGATTGCGAAGGGCGTTTGCCGAAGCGGGCTATCGCTCGTTAAGTGCGGACGCCGTGGCGAGTGCAATGCGTCTGCTTCGCGACGAGACGTGCGATCTTGCGGTATTGAACTTTGACATCAAGGATAGCGGCGGAAGTTCGTTATGCAAACTTTTGCGTACGCAAGCAGCGACAAGCAAGCTACCGATCATTGCCCTCGCTCCGGACGATAACGGCAATAGCCGCATCGAAGCTCTTGCTGCGGGCGCCGATGAATCGCTTTCGATCAAAGCACCGCTTGCAGACATCGTTTCACGCGCCAATGCGCATGTTCGAGCGGTGCAGCGCGAATGGGCGTTGATCGGCAGCAATCGAGAACTCAGTTTTCTTGCTGATTTGGGCCGCGGGTTGTTAAAAGCGCTCGAGCCCGCGCAATTGGTGCGAAGAATTGCAGGCGCCACGTTCGAGGGTACTGGAGCGGCCATGAGCGCGGCATTCGTTCGTTTTTCCGAAGCGCGCGAAGCGGGATGCGTTTTCGACCGCGAGGGCAGTGCTGAGGGAATTTCGCTTTTGGAAACTTCGCGGCTGCGAAATTGGTTAAGCGCTACCGCTATCTCATCGGTCTTACTCGATCAAAATGATTTCTTTATTCGCGGTGGTAGGCACCAAGCGGAATATGCAGCGCCGTTAAAGTTTAGTGGGCGTATCTATGGTGCATTGATCGCTGCGTTCGATAGGCGCGAGGAATGTGATGAAACGGCGCGGCGACTGATCGATGCGGCGGCGCAGCAGTCCTCGCTTGCGGCACACATCTCGATGCTTTACCAATTGGCTCGCGACACTTCCACGGATCTCGCTGCTGAAGTAGAAAAACGTACTGCCGAAGTGGAAGCGCAACGGCGCTTTATTGAAGCCATCATTGACAGCCTGCCGTTGTCACTCTACGCAATCAATCGCGATTATCAAATTGTCGCGTGGAACCGTAATCGCGAACTTGGCGAACTCGGCATCCCGCGCGGTTCGGCACTGGGCAGAAATATTTTCCGCGTGCTAACGCGACAAAAGCGCGAACTGTTGCAAGCAGAGTTTGCGCGCGTCTTCGAAAACGGACAGATCGAGCGGATCGAACACGAGACAACTTCACGCAGCGGTGAAGTAAAACACTGGTTGATCAGCAAAATTCCAATGTGGATCAATGCTAACGAGCCGGTTTCACACGTCATAACGGTGGGCGAAGATATTACGGCGCGCGTTGAGGCGAATCGGGCCGTTGCTCGCGCTGAAAAAATCGCGGCGATTGGAAGGTTAGCTGCCGGAGTAGTGCACGAAATCAACAACCCTCTGGCAACTATTTCGGCATGCGCGGAAGCTTTGGAATCGCGCGTAGACGATGGCGAATACAACAACTCGCCGGGCGTTGAAGATTTGCGAGAGTATCTACAGCTAATTCGCAGCGAAGCGTTTCGTTGCAAGACAATCACTAATGGTTTGCTCGACTTTAGCCGCACGCGACCGGCAGCTCACGCGCCGGTCAACCTTGGAGATGTAATCAAATCCGCGGTGCGCTTGTTGTCTCATCAACAACGAGCTAATGGGATTTCGTTTGGCGTCGACGTTGCGAACGACCTGCCGCCTGTCTCAGGAGATGAAGGACAATTGCAACAGGTCATAATCGCCTTGGGAACAAACGCTATTGATGCAATGCCCGCCGGTGGCGAATTAAAGATCGCCGGCCGCCACGAAGACGCCACCATTCTCATCAACGTTAGCGATAACGGTACGGGTATTCGGCCCGAGAACGTTGCAAAAATCTTCGAACCGTTTTTCACCACCAAGGAAGTTGGTAAAGGCACCGGTCTCGGCCTCGCAGTTTGTTATGGTATCTTAAAAGAACACGGCGGTAGTTTGGATGTAAGCTCGACTGTGGGAGTCGGGACTACGTTTACGATTTCACTCCCCGCAATAATTACTGACGGAGACGAGGTTTGAGCGAGCAAAAAGCGGCGCGCATTTTGATTGCTGAGGACGAAGCGAATCTTCGCATGGTTCTACAAAAGGAGCTGGAGCGGCTCGGGTATCGTGTCCAGGCTGCTCCCGACGGCGAGGCCGCGCTGCGCAAGCTTGAAGAAAGTAATGTCGATGTTTTGCTTTGCGACATTAACATGCCGCGCATCGACGGAATGGAAGTGCTGCGTCGAGTACACGAACGTCCGAATCCCCCCGAAGTGATCATGTTAACCGGTCAGGCGACCGTTGAATCCGCAGTCGAAGCCATGAAACTCGGGGCTTACGACTACCTGACGAAGCCGTATCGCATCACCGAATTGGATGTGCGCGTTAAGCAGGCCGCGGAAAAGCGGCAACTGCGCGTCGACAATATGCGTTTGCGCGAACAGCTCGCGCGTCAATCGAGTTTGCCCGACATTGTTTCTGTTTCCGAAGCAATGAAGGAAGTCGTGCGTTTAGTTGAGCGCGTGGCGCCCTCCGATGCATCGGTACTGATTACCGGCGAGTCAGGCACGGGTAAAGAATTGATCGCGCACGCGATTCACCGGCTGTCGAGTCGTTCCGAAGGTTCGTTTATAGACATTAACTGCGCAGCGTTTCAGGAATCGCTTTTGGAGTCAGAACTGTTTGGCTATGAGGCCGGCGCTTTTTCCGGCGCGAAAGGCCGCAAACTCGGCCTTATCGAATTAGCGGACGGCGGAACGCTTTTCCTCGATGAAGTCACGGAGTTACCGGCACAACTTCAGGCAAAACTATTACGAGCGATTGAGACGCGCACGTTTTTCCGCGTTGGTGGCGTTCGCAAAGTGGAGGTCAACGTCAGGATTGTTGCCGCGACAAATCGCAACCTCGATTCTGTAGTGGGCGACGGTTCGTTTCGTTCCGACTTGCTTTATCGAATCAATGGTTTCCAGATTGATCTGACACCGTTGCGCGATCGCCCCGAAGACATTGAGCCGTTGGCTAACTACTTGTTGAGCCGTGTCGGCGGCACAAAAAAGCCGGAGCTCGAGCCATTAGCACTCGACGCGTTGCGTACCTACAGTTGGCCGGGCAACGTCAGGCAATTAAAAAACTGTCTCGAGCGCGCGGTCATTCTGTCCAACAACGGACGCATTACACTTAATGAATTGCCGCCGGAAGTAGCGCGACCCACACCCTTCGTCCCCGCGTCGGTGGCGGCAAGCAATGCAACAGCACCGCCCGATTACGTGCCCGCTGCTAATGCGTCGCCGGCTTCATTGCGGGATGTAGAGCGGCAACAGATACTCGCGGCGCTGGAGCAGACAGGCTGGCATCGCGGTAAGACGGCAGAAATCCTTGGCATTTCCTCATCGACGCTTTACCGGCGCTTGCGCGACTACAACCTCGAACGGCGCAACCGTTAAATCGCCTTCAATTTTCTTCTATCAATTTTGCCGCGATCGTTTTTCGGAAGGGAATCGACGAACTCGATCCAGCGTGGATATTTATAAGGCGCCAGGTGAGTCTTGACGAACTGTTTGAGTTCTTCGGCAAGCTGTTCAAGGTTTTCGGAATGCTCGAAGCGCCCACCCGCTATCGCAGACGGCACTGACTTCATCACCACAAAAGCTTTAGGCTTGATCAAGCCATCGCCGGCTTCTGCGCCAATGATCGCGCATTCCAGCACAGCTTCGTGTTGTAGTAAGCAATTTTCGATTTCAGCGGGCGCCACAAAAATTCCCGACACCTTGAGCATGTCGTCGGTACGCCCGTGATACCAGTAATACCCGTCTGCGTCGACATGAAATTGGTCGCCTGTGGTGCACCAATCGCCCGCGAAAGTTTCTTTGGATTTCTCATGCGCGTTCCAATAACAAAGCGCTGCCGAGTCGCCTTTGATTTTCAACGTGCCCATTTCGCCAGGCGCAACTTCGTTGCCAGCCGCGTCAACTATTTTGGCCTCATAGCCCTCAACAACGCGTCCCAGACTGCCGGGCTTTACATCGCCGGGGCGGTTCGTAATGTAGATATGAAACATCTCCGCCGAGCCGATTCCGTCGTAGATTTCCACACCAAACTTTTGCATCCATTTCTCGTAGAGCTCGACGGGCAACGCTTCGCCGGCTGAGTAACAAAACCGCAAGCTCGACAAGTCGCGTTGTTTTTCAGCTTCGGCGTTCACCATCGCATTAATCATCGTCGGTACGGTCGTCAGGATTGTGGGACGATAGCGAGCTATAACTTCAAATAGCTTTTCCGGCGTTGAGCGTTCCGAGAACAACGCTGCGGCGCCGCCGACCGCGAAGGGAAAGAGTAGGTTAGTGCCGGTTGCGTAACCAAAAAACAATTTTGGGACCGAGACTGTTAAGTCGTCCTCGGTAACGCCGACTGTTCTTTTTGCGAAGACTTCTGTGTTGAAAGGAAGATCGTGTTGCAGGTGCACTGCGCCCTTCGGATGTCCCGTTGAGCCGGAAGTGAAAAGCCAAATCGCGATATCGTCGCGCCGCGTGTCGGCCGGCGCACACTCATCTGACTGGCTGAGAACCGCGCCATCGAATGACGACCAGACGAGCGAATCGTTCGTGAAATCAAGATCAGGTTCCTGTTCGTGTCCACCCACAACTAATACCGCGCGCAAATGAACGGCATTTACAGCGGCCTCGTTGAACGTCTTCAGCAGCGATTCGTGCACGATCGCTGCACGAGCGCGCGTGTAGTCCAGATAGTATTTGTAGTCTTCCGCCGGAAGCAGTGGATTGACCATTGTGATCACTGCTCCGATGCGAGCGGCGCCGAACCAGGCCCAGACAAACTCGGGGCAGTCAGGTAACACCAGCAAGACTCGGTCTTCGATCTCAACGCCAAATTCCCGGAGCGCATTGGCGACTCGATTCGACATACGCGCAGTGTCGCCGTAGCTGAAGGTTTGATCTTCGTAATAAAGACAAACCTTGTTCTCGCGGCCTTCCTCCAGATTGTGATAGAGGAAGTAATCCGCCATGTTGAAGTGTTCCGGAAATTCTACTGACATAAGAGCGGGTGATTTGAAGTAAGGATTGACGGCTAGACCGTATTCGTCAGCAATGAAGTGATAAAGCGCCGCAGGCGCAACTCGTCGTCGTCAGTCATCGAGGTAAACTTCACAGCGAAACCAATATCGTAGGCGGCTTCGACGACTTCACCCCAGAGCACTAAAGGATCCCCGCCCGGAATTTCCATCTCCAACCTGACAAGCTCTTTGGGTTCGACTTTGCCGCCCGTCAACACAAAACAACCAGTGCGGCTCAGATCGGTAATGGTCGCCTCTTGTTGCGCAAGGACACCTTCCCAGCGCGCTTGCAAATTTACTTTTACTCGGGGAGAACGCCGGCGTTCGTTTGACATATGTAGCGCAAAGGTAGCGCAAACTTCAGTTTGCGATCTTATGTAGTGCCAATTGTAATAAAGACCAAACGCAAACTAGAGTTTGCGCTAAAGTTCGCTGCTATTCTTTCGCAAAAGGACAGCCGCCTTCGCCATGTTTTGTATCGAGATATGTGCGCGCTTCCCAAAGTTCAGGAAAGAATTTTTTGTTCAAAGTCGTGCGCAAATAGCCTATGCCTTCCGATCCGCCCGTGCCGCGCTTTGACCCAACCATGCGTTCTACCATCTTGATGTGATGAGAACGCCAAAGGGAAAAATATTCGTCGTGTTCCAGCAGCGCTTCCGCTAACTCAAATTCTTCGTTGCGCTGCTCAAAGTGCGTCAGTATTTCGAGCACCGCCTGAGTGCGCTTACCGTAATGGCTTTTCCTCTCCTCAGCCGAGAGTTTCGGATCAATAGGCGGCGCATCGAATCCTCGCTGGCGCAACGCCATAAAAAACGCGCCGCTGAGATCGCTGGCCTGGAGCCGTTTCTGCAATCGCTGCTGCGCAAACTGATCGAAGTGAAATTCGTTAAGAATGTTTTCATCCTTCAGACCAGAGGCGTATTCGATTTCGCGAAATTGCATCGACTGAAATCCACTGGCTGGGTTCAGCTCGTCGCGGAACCCGAGAAAGCTGATCGGCGTCATCGTTTCGAGAATATGAATTTGCGTTATCAACAACTTTTCAATTTCAACAACCCGACGCAGCGCCCGCGTCGCGCCCGCAAGACGATTGTCTTTCATCAAGTCAATAGCTGCGTCGACCTCATGGAGAATTTGCTTAAACCATAATTCGTACGCCTGGTGAACCGTTATGAAGAGCAATTCATCGTGATGAGCAGGATCAGAAAGACACTCCTGCAACTCGATCAGTTCTTGCACCTTCAGATACGAGTTGTAGGAAAGTGGAGGATTTTGCCCGTAGTCTTTACTCATCAAATCGCCCCGGTTACACGATTAAAAAGCGGCGCCCGCAGTTTCTACAGTCTCGAGCATTTTGCCGTCGCGAATCTTTTTCATTTCATTAATCACCAGGCCAAGTTCTTCATCTTTAGTATAAAAGTGCGGCGAGATGCGAACACCTGCGCCCGGCCGGTAATCAACAATGAATTCGCGGCGAATAAGTTCTTTCGTCATCGCGGCGGCATTGTCGCAGCTAACCGTGATCGTGCCACCGCGTTGATCGGAACTCAGGGGACTGGTGACGTTGAATCCCGCATCCTGCGCCAGCTCAATCAGCCTCGTAGTTTGCCTGATACTCTTTTCGCGAATGCGATTGACGCCGATGTCGTTAATAATCTTGTAGCCACTTTGCGCCGCATACAGGGCGGGAATGGCTGGAGAGCCATGCAAAAAGCGCGTGATATTGGGCGCATAATGCATTTCGGTTTCGAACGCGAAGGGATGTTCGTGCGCCATCCAGCCGGTGGTTTTCGGCTCGAGCTGGTTTTGTAAATCCGGCCGGACGTAAAGATACCCAGCGCCTGGCCCACCACACAGCCACTTCACCGAACCACCGCAACAAAAATCAACGCCTAGCTCTTTCACGCTGAAAGGTACCGTACCCGCGGACTGATAACTATCGAGCACCACCATCGCGCCGACTTCATGCGCGCGATCGGTGATCGCTTTCGCATCCTGTAAAAAGCCGCTCTTGAAAAGTACGTGCGAAAACGGAACGAGCAGCGTCTCCTCGTCTATCGCATCGAGAAACCTTTCGAGCGGCACAGTGATGCCGTCGTCTGACTTTACGGTCTCTATACGTAATTCACCGTCACGCGCATGCGCTTCGTACACGTACATGACTGAAGGGAAATTCAATTCTGAGTAAACGATTTTGTTTCGCTTAGCCGTTGGTCTTAAACAGGAGAGAACTAATGACTGGCAGATCGAAACGTTCTGGTGCATGACGACCGAGCCCGGGTCGGCGCCGATGATGCGCGCAATGTCATTTCCGATCATCACCGGCATGTCCCACCAGCCCTCAGCCCAGGCCCGCACGCCGCGCGTTGCCCAGGCCTCGGCGTATTCATTTAAGCGCGCGTAAGTTTCGCGCGGCATCGCCCCGAGACTGTGGGAGATCAAATAGACTGTGTGCTCGAGAATCGGAAATTCGCCGCGCCACTTCAGAAGATCGTCAGCCAAAACAAGCTCCATTAACTATCGCGAAGTTTCGATTAATTTAACATAAGAGCGTTCAGTTCAGCGCGTGGCACGCAAACGTATCGCTGATTCGCGTGTTAAAGTGTGCGAGCAAAGCATGTGGAAGTTCAGGAACCCAATCAAACACGCGATCGCAGAGACACGCTGGCCATCCGCCGCCGGCGCCGAACGCGCGCTCCTCTTCCAACCAATTTCCATAGGCCGATTGCAGTTGAGCAGTCGCACCTGGGTGCCGGCGATGGTGCCCTGGCGCGCGACGGATGACGGTGTCGTCACGGAAAATAATTTGGATTGGTACCGGCGTTTTGCCAAAGGCCGGCCCGGCGCGTTGGTGGTGGAAGCTACGGGGATACGCGACATTCCCAGTGGTCCATTGCTGCGAATCGGGCACGATCGTTTTGTGCCTGGTCTTAAGAGACTTGTTCAAGCAGTACGCGAAGCTAGCGACGGCGAAACGAAGCTATTCATTCAGATTATCGATTTTCTTTCGGTAAAGCGCCGGCCGGATACGGCGAAATATTTTGAACGCTTTCTAAAGATCACCGATCGTCATCGAGCAGCGCTGGCTCAGGTCGCTGGTAACGAGGCGTGGTTTGGCGCAAACGAAACCGAAATGCGGCAGTTTCTGGCAAGTTCTTCCGCTGAGGTGCTGGAACAAATACTCGATGAACGCGAACTCGAAGCGCTGAATTTTGGCTATCGCGAGCGCGTCACCGATACCGATTTGCCGCACGTGCGCGAATTACCGCAGGTGCTACCCGCAATTTTTGCATCCGCCGCCCGGCGCGCGCAGGACGCCGGGTTTGACGGAGTCGAACTGCATTACGCTCACGCTTACACGATGGCCGGCTTCTTAAGCGCCCTCAACAATCGTCACGATGCTTATGGAGGCTCACGCGAAAACCGTGTACGTCTGCCGTTTGAGGTTTATCGCGAAGTACGGCGCCGCGTTGGCGCAGAATATGTGGTCGGCGTGCGTTTTCTTGCCGATGAAGTTATCGCCGGCGGCAATCGGATTGACGACGCAACCTATTTCGCGCTCGAATTCGCGCGTGCCGGCTTTGATTTTCTGTCGCTTTCAAAAGGCGGCAAGTTTGAAGATGCGCAACAGCCAAAGGTGGGCCAGGCCGTCTATCCTTACACCGGCCAGAGCGGGTACGAATGCATGCCAACCGTACTCTCCGATGCGGTTGGCCCATTTGGCCGCACCGTTCCTTTAGTTGCGCAGATTAAGAAAGCAGTGAATCAGGCTGGCTTTAAGACTCCAATCGTGGCGACCGGGGGCATCTCAACCTTCGAGCAGGCCGAAGCCATCCTACAAAAAGGACAAGCGGACATCGTAGGTTTTGCGCGGCAGGCGCTCGCGGATCCCGATTGGTTTGTAAAAGTAAGGTCAGGCCGCGGCAACGAAGTGCGGCGCTGCACTTATACAAATTATTGCGAGGCGCTCGATCAAGCTCACCGTCCAGTGACCTGCAAACTCTGGGATCGTTTAGAACTAGATGAAGAGGGAATTGCTACAGTTGACGAAGGGCGGCGGCGTCTGTTGCCGCCGGATTGGAGTTAGTTAGCGCGCGCTGCTTCAACTTTCGCAATGAATTCTTTATCCCTGATTCGAAGATCTTCATGAGTGACACGCCCACTCCTCGTCATTAGCGAGTAAGCCAACTCGAGCGGGCTCAGCTGCATGTAATCGCGTGCGTGCTCGAACCAAAGCATGCTGTCGAACGCCGCAGCCTGGTACTCTGCAATTACCGGCTTTCGCTTCTTTTCAAATTCCGCGAGCGCTTGCGGCACTTTGCTGTGCACGTCAAAACATTCATAAAGCGCGATGGCGTCTTCAAGCGCCAGCTTTGTGCCCGAGCCAATCGAAAAATGTGCCGTATGCAGCGCGTCGCCCAACAGGACAGTGTTGTCAAAAAACCAATTTGCGTTCTTAACCAGCAAAAAGTTAATCCAATTCGATTTGTTCGAAAGCAGCGGCAAGCCATTCAGGTCAAGCGCAAAAACGCGCTCCAGATACCGGCGTGTTTCCTCGTCGGACATCGAGGAAAAGCCTGCGGCAGCCCAGGTTTGCTGATCGCACTCGATAATAAAAGTGCTGGTCGAATCATTAAATTTGTACGAGTGCGCAGCGAAAACTCCGGCCTCGTTTTGGCGGAACGTTAGGGTCAGACCGTGAAAGAGTTTATTGGTTCCATACCAGATATAACGATTAGGACGAACGTCAAGCGCAGGTTCAAACCGGGCGGGATATTTCTTCCGAACGGTGCTGTTGACGCCATCGGCACCGAGCAAGAGGTCGCATTGCGATCGCAACGCATCGATGTCGTCAACCTCAGTCCTGAAGTGCAGTTGCACGCCGAGCTGTTCGCAACGTCGCTGCAAAATTTTTAGCAGTTGTAACCGGGAGATTCCGGAAAAGCTGTTTCCATGAATGGAAATTTTCTCGTCACGGTGGACGACGTCGACGTTATCCCATGCCGCAAAAGTCTTTGTGATTTCCGCGTGTGTTGTTTCGTCAGCCGCGCGCAAATTTGACAAAGTCTTACCGGAAAAGACGACGCCCCAGCCGAAGGTGTCGTCTGGTCCATTGCGTTCGTACACGGCTATGTCGGCATCGGCGCGGGACTTCTTCATTAGAATTGCGAAGTACATTCCGGCCGGGCCGCCGCCGATGACGTTTATCTTCACGTGGTTAATCGAGTGGGATGGAAAATTCGCTGATGGCGCTCTGGCCTACTCTTTCAACAACTGGCTGGCGATAATCAATTTTTGAATCTCGGAAGTACCTTCGTAGATGCGCAGAGCACGAATGTCGCGATAGAGCCGTTCAACAACGCTGCCACGCACCAAACCGGCGCCGCCGTGAATTTGCACGGCCTGATCGATTATTCGCGAAGCTGCTTCCGTGGAGTACAACTTCGCTTCGCTGGCTTCGCGACTCACCCGCGTAGTCACTGTGTCCTTCAAATAAGCAGCGCGATAAACAAGCAACCGAGCGGCGTCAAGTTCAGTGACCATCTCCGCAAGCTTTTCCTGAATTAGTTGATGTTCGGCGAGCAGCCGGCCGAATTGTTTTCTACTGCCGGCATATCTGACGGCTTCGTCCAACGCGCGTCGGGCCATGCCGCACGCTGCTGCGCCAACGGTGGCGCGGAATGTATCCATGGTGCGCATTGCTAGCAGGAAACCATCGCCCTCGGCGCCGATTAGATTTTCCGCAGGCACCCGACAGTTTCTAAGTTCCAGTTCGCCGATAGGATGAGCTGAAAGCATGGACGTGCGTTCGATGACGTTCAGACCGCTCACCTTTGCGCCTACTACGAACGCAGACAAAGCCGCGCGACCATTCGCATCTGTGCCAGTCTTCGCGAAGACCGTATAGAAATCGGCGACCCCGGCGTTCGAAATGAAGCGCTTGTTGCCGCTGATCACATAGCTGTCATCAACGCGTTCCGCGGTGGTCTGAATCGAAGCCACGTCGGACCCTGCGTCAGGTTCAGTCAGTGCAAAGGCGGCGATCGCTTTTCCATCACTAGCGCGTGACAGCCAATAGTCGCGAACATGTTCGGGCGCCGCCTGACTGATGGCGTAGGTGCCCAACCCCTGCATAACGAACGCAACATCGGCCAGCGGAGACGAGTAGGCGAGCGCTTCACGGATGATGCAAAGCGCGCGCACGTCGAGATTGGCGCCCGGCGCGGCGACTGCATAACGCAACACACTCGCCTCGGCCAGGGTTGCGACGTACTGGCGCAGCCTTCCTTCCACGTCGCGCTCATCTACCGCGGTTGGTTCAATTTCCGTTTTGACGAACGTTTCAATATCTGCGGCGAGCGTTTGGTGTTCCGCAGACAGGAAAGGCAAACGCGATAAGAATTTGTCCATAGCTATTTTGTTAACGTTTCGTGGTCACAATTGGGTAGTTTCTCGATAGCAATTCTTTCAACTGAATTTGGGCGATCGTTTCGCAACAAAAGCTTCGTACGCTTCGCGATAGTCAGCATGCTGCATGCAAATCGCCTGAGCTTGCGCTTCCGCTTCCAGAGCGGTTTCAAAATTCATGTTCATCTCGCGGTTCAGCATTTCCTTTGTTTTCGCAAGCGCGAACGCCGGACCCTTAGCCAGGCGTTGTGCAAATTCCATTGTTGTGGCTTCCAACTGCGCGAGGGCTACCACTCGATTGTATAGTCCGATCCGTTCAGCTTCCGCCGCAGAAATGAAGTCGCCGGTGTAAAGAAGTTCAGTCGCTTTGGCTAAACCGACGACGCGTGGCAGCAAGTACGCCGCGCCCATGTCCGCCCCAGATAACCCAACTTTCACAAATAGAAAAGCAATCTTCGCTTCGTCGCTGGCAATGCGAATGTCCGCTGCCAGCGCAATGCAAGCACCGGCGCCGGCGGTCGTGCCATTTAGTGACGCAATCACCGGTTTTGGCAACGCGCGAATGTTATGAACCAACTCGCAAGTCATGCGAGTGAATTCAAGCAAACCGCCCATGTCGCGGCTGAACAGCTCACCGATAATGTCTTTGACGTCGCCACCGGAACAGAAAGCTCGTCCGGCGCCGCGAATAACCACAACCCGGACGGCGTCGTTATGGGCGAGGTTGGCGAACAAGTCTGCAAGTTCACGATAAACCTCAAAGGTGAGCGCATTAAGGCGTTCCGGGCGGTTCAGCGTAATCAGCGCAATTCCTTGATCGGTTTTTTCAAAAAGAAAGCTGTTCGCAGCAGTCATCGTTAGCTCACACGGGTATCACTGCTATCGCTTCAATCTCGACCTTGGCGTTATCGTCCAAAAGGCTTTTAACTTCGACCAGCACCATGGCCGGATAATGTTGGCCCATGTGCCGTCGATAGCGTTCACCGACTTCGCGCTGGCGTTCTTTATATTCGTTCTTCCGCGTAACGTAAATCACCATACGAGCAATGTGGTTGGCGTTGGCGCCGGCAGCGGCGACCACAACCAGCACGTTTGCTAAGGCGCGATCGAACTGCTCGACAAAGTCCTGGCTGACGATTTCCTGCCGCTCGTTCCAGCCGATTTGACCGGCGATGAAAAGCAGTTTGCCATCGTCACACAGCAAGCCATTCGCATAGCCGCGCGGCGCGCCTAAAGATTCCGGATTTATTTGTCTGACAGTCACGCCGTGGAGTTTAACGCAAAATGTGATTTTGCGCGTGAGGTTGTTTAAGCCCGCGAAATAAAAAGGGCCGCCTTTTCAAAGCGGCCCGAGACATGATTGAGCGGAATTACTTTAGAGCACCTGATCGAGGCTCTTCGCGAGTTGTCCGGCTAAATTGCCGTTCGGATCAAGGCCACCGATCGGTGCGCCAAATGCATTGCCTTGCTTATCGAGAATGATAATTGACGGCAGTTGATCGATTCCGAACCGACGCGAAACATCGCCGTCAGGGTCGCGCAATACGGTCACTTTCAAACCGTACTTTTGTGAGAAGCCGCGCAACTGTTCGTCAGTGGCAAAATTCTTCGACTTCTGATCTTCCGATTCAGTGCTGACCCAGTAAACAACGACGCCACGGTCGCTGTATTCGTCAGCGAGTTTTCTGACACCGGTTAGCTGCGCTTTCGATAGTGGCAGCCAGGAGGCGCCGAAAGCCAGAACGACGACTTCGCCGCGCAGACTTTCCGAGGTGATTGTCTGGCCATCAATAGAGCGCAGGGAAAAGTCCACGGGCGCGCGGTTCTGGGCCAACGCCACCGTAGCAGCCAGCATGATTATCATCAAAAAAGCAATTGAAGCTTTTCGTCTCATTTACTCTCCTTCGCCCGGACCAGGCGTCTGGGCACTGCATTAGATGAATGGGGCATGCTTTTAGTTGGTCTCGTCGCTAGTTCGATCCGCCGTTGCACGCGCCTCGTTAATTGGCTGTTTTTTAGGCCCAAAACCGAAAACTTCCTCGTGCAACGACCGGTAATCATCCCACGTGTCCATGTCGCGCGCAATGTAATTCGAATCCACGGGCAGCCGTGTGACCTCCGCCTGATGACTTTTAAAAAAGCCACTCAATCCGCCATCAGCCTCTAAATGGACCAGCGCGTCACGAAACATCAGGTCAATCAGCACCGGGTGACCACCGCGCCCGTTCCAGGTTGGTTTTACCAGCCGACTGCCCTGCCGCCATTCGTCGATCAAACGCGCGACGACGTTGGGTGGCACCGCCGGGTGGTCTACCGGAGTAATGAGTACCGCGCCCGCAGCTTCTGAAACCAGGTGCATGCCGCAGGCAATCGAATCGCTCATTTCACTTTTCGCGTTGGGATTGACGGCGATAAGAGCTGAACTCGCGCCCAGCTTGTTGCGAAGCTGGTCTGCGCGTTCCCCGGCACCGGTCACGACGATAATTTCATCCGCCCCACCATCGCGGAGGTTTTGAATGCAGTTTTCGACTACGGTGATGTTGCCAAAGGGAAGGAGCGGCTTGAAAGCGCCCATGCGGATGGATTGGCCCGCGGCGAGGATTAACCCGAAAATTGACGGCTCGCGGTGGTCCCCTGGTTTGGTCATGAGCTTTGAACTTTGTCCTTTGTACTTTGCCCTTCGTGCTCTCTAAGTGCAAAGTTCAAAGTACAAAGGACAGGGCGATTAACCGCTGAGGTTCGCGACTTCACGGAGCGCCTTCAGCGTATACTGCCGCGCCATTTGCTTGCGCCAGTTCATTACGAAATCGGTATTGTCGAGCGGACGGGCTTTGATGTAAGCGGCTTCGGCGGCGGCTTGAATGTGATCTTCGTCAAACGCGTGGCCGATCATCGCGGCAGTGGCTTCTGAAATACTCATTGGTGCGGGCGCTATGCCGCCGAGCACGACGCGCGCATCCTTGACGGAGCCGGTGGCGCCGTTGCCAGCGTCCAATTGAACCCACGCGGCCACACCAAGCACGGGAAAATCAAATGCTCCACGACGGCGAAGCTTTTGATACGAAGCCCGCCACCCATTTGTGGGCGGAAGATGAATATCAACCAGCAACTCGTCAGGGCGTTTCTTCAAATAATCAATTCCATCGTCATTATAAAATCCCGCTGCATCGATCATGCGTTCTCCGAGTGTGGACACCAGTCTGAACTTCGCCCCAATCGCCACCATCACCGGAACGAGATCCGACGACTGCACAGCCCAGCACTTTCGACTGCCAGGCGCGACCCAACAAACGTCGCCATCTTTTTTCAAGCAGAAGTTGATGCCCTTGCGCCACTCGTAATTCTGATCGTAATAGTTGCAACGCGTATCCAATAAAAGATTGCCGCCGATCGTGCCCATGTTCCTCAGAATCGGCGTCGAGATCGTTTTCGCTGCCTGAGCGATAACCGGATAGTCACGATTAATAACCGGATGTTCGCAAATATCTGTGAGCGTAACAGCAGCACCAATGCGCAGGCCGTTTGGTCCATCCCCTGAAATTTGATTCATTGCCTGCAAACGCATGACGGAAATAACAGTCTTTGGCGTCTGCTGGCGGCGCTTCATGTTCGGATAAAGGTCGGTGCCACCGGCGACAAACTGCGCCGTTGGACCAACGCCGGCCATAATCTTCACCGCTTCCGCGATAGTCTGCGGCACGCGGTATTCAAATTTGGGAAGACGCATCATAAGGCTTCAATGTTACTCCGAATCAACGTGAGCCAGTTGCATTATGAAGCCCGGCGTACGCGGCTCTCCGTTGAAAAAATCTTTAGGCACCCCACGCGTGAAGGCCCACCGATCAATCCACGTAATTCCGGCCGGCCCGATGTACTTGTCGTCGGAAGAGTAAGCCTCATCCGTCAGGGCATCGCGAAGGGTGGTGAATTCGTAGCCACGTTTCTGCAGCATGGAAATAATGTCGCCAAAATGATCTGCATTGATTGCGTTCGCGTGCACCAATAAGACGTGTTTAATGGTTCGACCAAATAGTTTCTGCGACTGGTTCTCATAGAAGGCAAATTTTGCTTCCATGTAAGGCACATACGCGTCTGCGACTTGCTTCATTGCCACAGAGTCGTTTGCGTCTCGAGCATTGTCGTAAGCTCGTGCGAATATCCATTCAGAATTATCAATCGTTACCGGTGCGACCTGATAACCGTGTTGTTTTAGAAAATTCTCAAATTGGGATTTGATTTCGAGACTTCTGCCAGTCTGCAAAAACGGATGACGAAAGTACTTTAGTTGTTTCCCCTTTTCTTTAAGTAGTTGGCGGGTCACCATTTCTCCGCGGACAACCTCAGCTTCATAGTTGGAAAGGGGATACGAATTTAGCGAGTGGTGCGCAAAGGTGTGATTGCCAAGGTCCATTCCGGCGTTTAACCATTCTCGCAAAAGCCCCACCCACTTCTGATCTAATTTGTCGTCTACGTACAACTGCCTTTCATTGACAAAACCAATCACTGGAATTTGATTGGTCTTGAGCGTAGTCAACAACTTTCCAGTCATCTGCTTCCGAAATTCAAAATCGCGATTTGTAGAAACGAACGGAAGATCGTCAAACGTTACTGCAACCTCGCGACGGACCTTTTGGGCATTAAGCGCGGTGATGGATGTAATCAGAAAAGCGACAACCAAAACCGCATAGCAGAATTTGTTCGGCAACATGCTTTGATTCCTATTTGGGAAACGATTGCCAGAACTTCTCGAAGGCTTTTACGCCTTCGCCGTGTTCGTCGAGGAACTTGGCGTCATCCCCCTTGCCGGGTTTGTGACGCATGCCAAAATATCCGTAAAGAAACGGCGTGCCGCCGGCGCTCCGCTCGTACGTCGCAACCTGTAATTCGTAATTCGCGACACTTGCAATATTTACGTTCGCATTGCCTTCGGTTTCGCCCGCATGAACGGGCAACGACTTCGTATCCCAAACGATATCGTCCGGCTTCATCTTGTCGTCGTGTAGAAACATTGGTGCTATGAAAGCGAGAACACGTTTGCGCAACGCTTCAGTTGTTTCGTTTGCGTTTGGGTAAATCACGAACATGCCCGCAGGCTTTTTCGGCTCAAGGAAGAGTGCGCCTCGAAAATCCGACATCGGCACCTGCATGTAGCCGCTCGGCGCTTTGAATACGACCGCAGGCTGTTCTGTTTGAGCAAGCGTGCGCGGCGTTGCAGCTGTGAGAGCAATCGCTGCGATTATCAACGCCGTAAAAATATTGATTCGTCTCATCGTTTTCTCCCCGTCGTTTGATTAGGAATGGACGGCCACGCGCGGCATTTCTTTGCCATCTCCGCCTTCTGCCGGCGTCAACACCCGCAAAGGTTCCGGCCAGTCAGGAACGGGCACCGTCGTTGGACCATAGCGGGGGTCACGACCCTTTTCTTTTTCCTTGAGGGCTTTCAAAACTTTTTCCGGCGTTATCGGTACCTCGTCGATGCGCACGCCAACCGCGTCGTAAACAGCATTCGCAACCGCTGGAGGCACGGGCAGCAATGGTCCCTGGCCGACCTCTTTCGCGCCGTATGGACCATTAGGATCAGGATCCTCGATTAGGTAGGTCTTGACGTCGCACATTTCCATCGTCGTCGGGCTTTTGTATTCCAGTAACGACGGAAACTTGTGCACCACGTTGCGATTCGCGCGATAGGCCATTTCTTCCATCAGCACTTCGCCGAGCCCCATGTAGACGCTGCCTTCGACCTGACCCATGACCAGCATCGGATTAATCGACTTGCCGATATCATGTGCGATCCAAACTCTCTCGACGACAACAATGCCGGTGTTTGGATCGACGTCGACTTCGGCGACAGCCGCTGAGTAACTGTAAGCCGGCGATGGTCCAACGCCTGCGCCTTTATAACGGCCGGGCGAGCGAGGCGGAACATAAGACCCAACGGTACCGATCGTCCCGAATTTCGATTCGGCGAGCACGACGGCTTCGGCAAACGAAACACCGATTTGCGGATTCTCGACGTCGAAAACGCGGCGCGCAGCCAGCGAAATATTTTCGATCGGTAGCGAAAGCTTTTCTGCGACAGCCATAACCAACAACTCGCGCGCGCGTTCAGCAGCCTGAATCGCGGCGTTACCGGTCATTAAAGTCACGCGGCTGGAGTAGCTTCCCAAGTCGACGGGTGTCAAATCGGTATCAGCCGTAATCACGCGAATGTCGAACGGATCAATGCCCAGCACCTCGGCCACGATGTACGCCAGAATTGAATCCGAACCCTGGCCGATATCAATCGAACCGCACATCACGCACACGCCGCCCTGCCGATCAAGCCGCAGCTGCACACCAGACTGCGGCATGTTGTTCCAGTAGATTGGCAAACCTGCGCCGCAGATGTACGAGCTGCACGCGATGCCGATTCCTTTACCGTACGGTAACTTTCGATTCGCGTGGTCCCATCCGGAAAATTTGTCCTGCCACTGCGAGCCAGTGACCACTTTATCCAGGCACTCCCCCAGTCCCATGCTGCCGATGCGCAAATAGTTCGCAGTGACAGTGTTTGGTTTGACTAAGTGTTCGCGACGCATTGCGGCGGGGTCGAGTTTCAATTCTTCCGCAATCTTGTCGAGCTGGACCTCCAACGCGAAGCGCGGCTGTGGTGTGCCATGCCCGCGTTTAGGACCACAGGGTGGTTTGTTGGTGAACGCGCGCAAGCCTTGAAATTTGTAACGCGGCACGTCGTAGGTAACAGTTTGCAACGCGCCCGTATAGAAGGTGCTCGCCACGCCATAGCTGCCATACGCGCCGCCGTCAAGAAACGACTGAAAATGCATCCCGGTGATCGCGCCGTCTTTTTTCACCCCGGTCTTGACACGCATCAAGACCGGATGGCGGCCGCGGTGACAATAGAAAACTTCCTCACGCGTGAGCACGACCTTCACGGGACGGCCCGTTATCATGGCGAGTTTGCAAACAATCACTTCGTGGTTGAAAGGATCGCTCTTGCCGCCGAAACCACCGCCATTCGGTGTGGCAATCACTCGAATGTGACTGGCCGGAATCTCCAGCACTTTGGTGAGCGCGCGATGAACATAGTGTGGAGTCTGAGTCGAGCTCCACAGTGTCAACTTCTTGTCGGGATCCAGATAAGCAACGGCAGCATGTTGCTCCATCGGCAGGTGAGTGTTGCCCTCATAGAAAAATGTGTCCTCGCGTACAAGGTCTGCGAGCGCAAATCCATCATCGACATTGCCGAACTCGAGCGAGACTTGCTTGTGAATATTGCCGCTGTCCCCATAATCCTGGACGCGCGGTTCGTCGATTAAGACAGCTTCTTCAATCGAGGTGATTGTATTGAGCCTTTCATATTCGACGTCGATCAGGTTCATTGCGTCGAAGGCGGTGTCTTCGTCGATGGCCGCTACTGCCGCCACCGGATCGCCGATGAAGCGGACTTTGTCGATGCACAGCGCGTGTTCGTCCTGGCTTACGGGAAGAATGCCGTACGAGATCGGCAAATCTTTACCGGTAATGATGGCGATTACGCCGGGGACTGCCAGCGCTTTTGAGAGGTCGATATTCCTGATCAGTGCGTGCGGTTCATGACTACGCAGAATTTTGCAAGCCAGCATACGGGGCAGAACGATATCGTCCGCGAACTTCGTTTGGCCGGTGCATTTCGCTCGCGCGTCGACTTTGCGAAACGGCTTGCCGACTACGTTGAGAGGTCTGTTGTTGTTTCCGTTCTTAGTCATTCAATATGCAATCAATAACACAACACCCGACGGCGCAGGTCAGGAAGGGGGACCCGCGCTTAGTTCTAATAAAAACCAAGCGGGGGTAAACCACTCTCGCTAATCTGAGTGGCTTTCGATCGTGAAGCCATAATTGAAGGCGGCAAGTTCATAATCCAAAAACACTTTCTCGCGGCAACTCCATCTCTTCGCCGCGCATGCGCGCCGCTGCCAGTTCAACCGCCTCGTAAATTTTGATGTAGCCGGTGCAGCGACAGAGATTTCCCGACAGCGCTTCCTTGATCGTCTCGCGATCCGGATTGGGAATTTTCTTCAGCAACTCTTCGGCAACCAGCAGAAATCCCGGCGAGCAGTAGCCACACTGCGCAGCGCCCGTATCGGCAAAAGTTTCCTGCAACGGATGAAGCTCAGGCCCGCATGCCATGCCCTCGATCGTTTTTATTTCCTGCCCTTCGGCATCGAGTCCAAGCATCAAGCACGAAAGAATAGATTTTCCGTTTACCAGCACGGTGCAGGTGCCGCATTCCCCGAGTTCGCAGCCGTGCTTTGTGCCCGTGAGACCGAGATCTTCCCGCAACACTTCGAGCAGAGTTTTGTGGGGCGCAAACGCGACTTCAGCGTTTTCACCGTTCAACACAAACTGAATGTGTGCCTTTTCTTTCTTACTCGTGGGCATAGCGAACAGAGGATTTTAGCAGAGCAGGGAGGAAACCGCAGTTGGTCAGTGAGGGTCAGCTTTTCACGCTGTTCGCTTCCTTCTTGGCCTTGTTCAAAACTGTATTATCGATCAAGCGGGTCTTCCCGACGTACGCGGCGACTGCGATCAAGGTCGGCCGCTCGTCGACCTTGTCAATTTTTTCAAGCGTGTCCGCGTCCACGACGTTGACGTAGTCGAGACGAACACGCGGTTCAGTCTCTATCGTAGTCTTGACGGCGTCGGCAAGTTTGGCCGCGTTGCGCTCCCCCTTTTTGAAATTCTCTTTCGCCGTAGTCAACGCGCGGTGTATCACAGAGGCCGATTGTCGCTCTTCGTCATTCAAGTAAAGATTCCGAGAAGAAATTGCGAGACCCGAATCCTCACGCACCGTTGGCAAAATTACGATTTCGGTATCAAAGCCCAGGTCTTTCACCATGCGCTTGATAATCAAAGCCTGCTGCGCATCTTTCTGTCCGAAGAAACCAAAGTCCGGCCGCACAGTGTTGAGCAGAATCGCGACGACTGTAGCGACGCCGCGAAAGTGACCGGGACGCGATTCGCCTTCGAGTAACTTTGAAAGGCCGCTGACGTTTACATAAGTACAAAAACCCCGCGGATACATTTCCTCCGCAGTGGGCGCAAAAATGTAATCCACGTTGTAGTCAGTGAGCAGCGCTGTGTCTTTGGTTAAGTCGCGCGGATAGTGTTCGTAATCTTCGGTTGGTCCAAACTGCGCCGGATTAACAAATACAGAAACTACTACAACGTCACACATTCGCCGCGCTTCCCGCACCAAACTCAAATGTCCCTCGTGCAGCGCGCCCATCGTCGGGACCAGGCCGATGGTACGGTCCTGATCGCGGCGTATTTTGCGCGCGACAGAACTCATGCGCTGGCGGCGATTAATTATTTCCATAGTTTGGAGTTTGAGTTTAAGACTTGCGGGATTCGGAATCTTTGCGAGGCCCTGCAATATTTAATTCTTCGGCTGCTTCCGCCGGCAAAGCATACGATTCTTCATCAGAAGGATATACTCCGTTGCGAACGTCGTCGGCATAATGGCTGACCGCTTCAGTCATCACTTCATGCAGGTTCGCGTAAGGCCGCACAAAGCGGGCCAGCTTTCCAAACGACAGTCCCAACATATCGTGCAACACCAGCACTTGAATGTCGCAATGGGCACCGGCGCCGATTCCGATCGTCGGAATGCTCAAGCTCTCTGTAATCATGGCCGCGATTTCGCGTGGCACAACTTCCAGCACAATCGCAAAGGCGCCGGCATCTTCAAGCGCTTTCGCATCGTCGATGAGTTGCCGAGCAGCAGCTGCGGTTTTACCCTGCACTCGATACGCGCCGAGTTTGTTAATCGATTGCGGAGTCAGGCCTATGTGGCCCATGACGGCGATTTCTTCATCGACCAGCCGCTTCACGAGCTGGACCCGTTTGTGACCGCCTTCTAACTTGATCGCTTCGGCGCCGCCTTCCTTAATTAATCGCAGCGCATTTTTCACTGCGTCGTCCGCGCCGGTATGAAACGAGCCGTACGGCATGTCTGCAACCAGAAGAGCGCGCTGCACTGCTCGTCGCACCGCCTTCAAATGGATCAGGATCTCATCAAGTGTCACCGGCACGGTGTTGCCGTAACCAAGGACGACGTTGCCGAGACTGTCGCCAACTAGAACGATGTCGATGCCTGCCTCATCGACGATGCGCGCTGTTGGATAGTCGTATGCCGTCAGGCAGACGAGGCGCTCGCCGCGTAGCTTGCTGGCTTTCAATGAAGGCGCGGAAACTTTCTCGGGGCGTTCAGGTTTTAGATATGGCATATCCTGGTTTGGCTTTAGCAGCCCGGGCGGTGTTGGCTAACCGGCTGAAGCACAGACCTCCATCCGCAAATGAGAAGACTGGACTGAATTGTTGACGGGCTTGTTAGCAAGTGGCGGCCATTATAGCCACAAAGCGCGGACGGGAAAAGGGAAGTATTGATTACGGAAGGCTTTGCTGGTCGGATGGCAAAGACAAGTTGGAATCGGGAGCGAAGCGACCGGGGTCACCCGAATCAATCCGCATTTTTTGTTTCGATTAGTAGCTTTTTGTGCAAAGCCATCAGGTAATTGTCGGTGATGAGCAACCAAAAATTGGCAACCACGTCCACTGTTACCGCCCGGTGGCTGACTTCATTCTCCGGGCGTCCAAACTTCAACACTTGCGCTGTCGTCTAAGTTCCCCAACAGTTGCGAGACTGTTTTGCCAAGCCGTGGGTGAACAAGGTTGGGCGCCAGCTCATTGAGCGGTGTCAGTACAAACCGTCGCAGGTGAAGGCGCGGATGTGGCAGAGTCAGCAACTGAGTTTCGCTAGTCTCTTGTCCATACAACAGCAAATCCAGATCGAGCGTCCGCGGCGCCATTGGCTGTTCCCGGGTTCGGCCCAACGCGTACTCAATGCGTAGCAATCGCGCGAGCAATTGTTCAGCGGGTGGCAATTTGTTGCCATGTAGTTCTGCCACCATGTTCAGAAAGCGGGGTTGCACGGATGTTTCGACGGCTTCGGTTTCGTAGATTCTCGAGAGGCGGACGATCTCGAGCTGCGCGTCCAGCATGCCACGAACCCCGAGCAACAGGTTCGCCGCGCGATCTCCAAGATTGGAACCGAGTCCTATGTAAGCATTCTCAGTCATCATTGCTTGATTTCGGTTCCTGAACTATGTGGCAGTTTTTTAAGCCCAGAGGAGCGAAATGTTTCCCCCGGAGCGAAGGTAGCGCTCTATGGTTGCGACAAAGATTTGTCGCTCCGCTTGAGCGAAATCGATTGCAGCATACTTCCACTAAGAGCCATTCCGTTAGAGAGCGCGATCAGTGTTACACTCAAAGTTCGTCCCTACTTGCAAAAAGGTCGCTGAACGATGGCACGCCGAAAGTTTCGCAGTAACCAGCGGCACGAACCAAACTCTGAACGCTCGTTTCAGGAGTACTTTCTCTCAACACCTGCGCCTGCGACTTCGCGCACCGAACTTTTGCGGCTAATCCGTGGCGGTGAAGATACCTATCTCGAATTAAAAGTAAAGCTCTCAAATGTGGAAAGAATCGCGCAGGGAATCGTTGCGCTCGCAAACACGGGCGGTGGCGTGATCGTGTTTGGAGTGAACGATCAGATGCGCATTGAAGGCGTCGATAATCCTGAAAGTGTGCAGGAAGAGTTGGTTAGAATCTGCCGCGAGGACATCGACCCGCCGATTTTCCCCTACATCGATCGCATCGCTTTTGATAACGGCCGGCGTGTCGTGTCCATCGATATCGAAGGGAAACGACGTCCGTATCGGACCCAGGACGGCCGCTTCTATTTGCGCATTGGCGCCGAGAAACGCGAAGCGACGCCAGAGGAAGTTACCGCATTGATCGACGATGCGCGTCCGCTGAATTTTGAAAGTTTGCCGGCGTTAGGCGCAACAATCGACGATATTGATGAGGCCAGCCTTTGGAGTTTCTTGCGAGCATTCGACACGGATGTTTTTGAAACTGCTCGCAGTAAAGGTTATCCGACCGGCGAAGTGTTGGAGCGCGATTTGTTAATGGCCTCGCAGCGCGCCGGCGACTTGATACCCAGCGTGGCGGCTTTGCAGTTGTTTGGACGGGATGAAGCCGCGGCCCGCTTACTGCCGAGAGCAATCGTTACGGCGACGCGTTTTGCGGGTGACACACCTCAATCACCTGTAATCGAACGCGCAGAGATTGGCGGAAACTTGCATACACTTTTCGAAGGCACGCTGCGTTTCATAAAACGCTATTGCGACCTTTGGGAAACGAAACCAAAAACTACCGCCGGCATTCAGGACAGCGAAAGCCCGATTCCGGCGCGGTCTAACTATCCGGATAACGCTGTGGTCGAAGCGGTTTGCAACTTGCTGGTCCATCGCGATCTGGCGCTGCGTGATCTGCCGACGCGAGTGCATATCTTCGATCATTCGCTTGAGTTCGTTAATCCCAGACGCTCAGCCGGATTTTCAGTCGCGCAAAAGGCAATTCGCTATGGGATTCCTCAGCGACTGAACCCCCAAACGACCGCCGTTTTTTCCAGCGCGGCGTATGGACTAAAGCTTCCCGTTGGTGGACTGCCCGCCCTGCTTCGCGAAGCTAGACTGTTTTCAAACCGGCGCGCCGAGATCGTGGCCATCAACGATGAGTTTCGTTTGCGCATTCACGGAAGCTGATCGGCTCGTGAGCAACTTTCAAGTTTAGAGGTTTAAAGTCTCGGGCTTGGAAGCTTTAGGTTTTGAAGTTGAAATGCCTCTCGAAAAGCTCTCAGGTCCGGAAGGCCTGTCCGCTCTTTAACGAGCTTCAAGTGCAAGTCTCAAGCTGAACAGCTCAA
>DATENN010000101.1:0-12289 GCA_035275045.1 Pyrinomonadaceae bacterium | reverse complement strand
GTCGCAGTACTGCGTCCTGCTTGACTACGATCGTTAACGGCTGCTTGGTCTGCATGTCATTAATTTTCAGCTCGCCGGTGGCGGCGTCAACCGCAGTAACAACGCCCGCCACGACACGGAAAGCGCCGGTCACAACTTTTTCGGCGGTGAAAGAAGTCCCGTCAGGACTGCGATCGCCCAGCGCGCGTAGTTGGTCGCCGACCTTGATCTCAGCAAAGTCTGACGGTTTAGCATCAGCAAACTTGATCGAGTCGGGGGCATAACGCCGGAGTTCAACTTTCTCGCTGACCGGAATCACAATCGCCTGTTGACCGGCAAGAGTGCGACTTGAAATAGTTACTTCTTTGGATTCCGGTTTGACTGCGGTAATCACGCCAACTATGCCGCGACGCCGCCATTCGGCGCGTTCAGCCTCTTGCTTTTTGGCGATGTCCGCTTTGTTCATAACGATCAAAGCAAGCGCCGGCACTGACTTGCGATCGTCAGCGACCTTTCCGCGGGCCCAGACGCGGTCGCCCTCGCCCACGTCGGCCAGAACAATTTTGGTGGCATTGTTCAAAGTCTTCTCGCCGGGAGCCAGCCGCATGAAAACCGTCTTGTCGGCCAGCGTCACGTTAACCAACGATCCTGCATCGGTCTTAATAATTAGTTGATGGTTCGCGGCATCAATGACTTTGACCTCACCGATGGCGCCGTTGGGCGTGATGCTGGCATCGCCGCCTTGTGCCGGCGTTGCCGCAGCCGTTTGGGCACTTGTAACGGTGCTGGCGGCCAGCACTGTCGCAAGCGCGCATACTAGAAAAAGCGCTTTCATTGCCCCTCCAAAATCTTTATGAAAACCTGCGTGCGATTGCTTCGATCGAGGATTCCTGCCGACGTAAACGTCTGCTATAGCTGATTGTTACGCACAAATTCATATCAATGTTCTACTAATCTTGCTGCGATAGGAGAACTCGACAGACTAATTCCCGTTATTCACGCTTCGTGTTCGAAAAAGTTGCACAATTTCCGCGCCCCCCGAGGCGGAAAGCTTTTGATGCGCGACTGGCCGCTTCGGTTCTACTTTTTTTGAGTGCTTTTGCGAAAGTTTTGAGGCTCAGACGCCTTGCTGGCGGCCCCAGCCGACCTTGTAGCGAGCGGTGAGGGCTAAACCAAGACTGGTTACCAGAATGGCGGCCACCACCACCGGCCAAATGTAAGGCAGCGAGGACAATGTAACCCAAAAGATCGTGCCTGAGAGTAAGGCTACGGACTCGGAATTCTTGCCGATTTTAAGAAAGTGTCGCTGGAACCAGCGCCCGGTCGCCGCATAAATCATGACCCGGCCGAAAAGAACAGCCACCAGAATCAACAACAGCGCCATCAACCCGAGCAAAGCACTCACCGCAGCCGGCAGGAACCGCAGGGCAAGCGGTACGCCGACACCGATTACGATCGCGCCAACGAAACCAATTACGGCTACCCGCAAACTGGTCAATTGCAGGCGTGCAATTCCCCGACTGATGGTTCCCGGCATTGCCGCCGTCAACGCAAGGGAAACGATAAACCAGAAAAGCACCGCCAGCAGCCGGAATCCGATGTAAGCGGCGGACCATTTCGGCGCCAGCAAATCCCTGGGATTGCGAATAACGTTGCGCAGTTCCGGTTCATAGCCCGCGTACATTATCGTCATCGCCTGCGGATTACGTTGCGGCGACTGGTCCACGTGGTGATACGCGCCGCCCACGACCATGACGTCGCCACCGATGCGCGCCCCCTGCATCTGAATCACTGAACCACCAATCGCGGCAACGTCACCTTCGACTACGCCGCGCACGATCACGTCACCGCCTATCGCAATCGCTCCATTTCGTACTGTGCCGTTGATTTGAAGTGAGTGGCCGACCGCGTAAACGATCGTATCTGAAGTGCCTTCAACAATGTATGGACTATCTCCTGGTTGCGGTGCCGGCAGGCTCTGCGCGGTGATTACGTTGCAGGCAAGCAGCAGCGAAAGCAGCAGCAAGCCCACTCGTAACGACTGTTGAGAAAAGCGCGCAACCGGCAGGACGTTTGAGACTGAAGTTGATGAAGTGTGCATGCGAACCGCGCTAGTCAAGAACGCGAGTTCGGCGATAACGTGATAGCAGGAGCGTGAGCAGACCGATAGCGAGAACGAAAAGCGAGAGAATGGCGAAGTCCGATCCGCCGGCGTCTTCACCCAAACCGCGTCTAAACACTCGCGAGACTACGGCGAGGCCGGCGATCGCATCATAAATTGTCTTTCCGACCAACGCGACGATACTCAAGCCAGTCTTCAAAAATAATTGGATGTTCGTAAGAATGCCACGACTGGCGGCAACGCCGAGTAAGGCGAAGGCAATCAAGCCAATGATTATGCAATAGCGCAAGGCGCGACGATGTTCGGAACGGTCGCGCACTCCGCGCATATCATTTTCCGCATGCACCGCAACCACTCTTGCGAAATCAGACGGCACTTCAAGTTCAAAACGATCTGCCAGCGCGGTATCGAGCTCGCGCATGAAGGTTCGATGAATAGCCACTTCTTCGGCGCATTCGCGGCAAGCTCGCACGTGCTCTTCAAATGCCGCTCGCTGACCGGCATCGAGTTCGTCGTCGACGAACGCGGCAATGTGATCCCGAGAGCAAATTTTGTTGACTGTTGCCACGATTAAGTTCCGGTAATCCCCCGCAACATAAATTGTTGCCGCATCATTTCCCGCGCCCTGAATAAACGGTTCTTTACGGTGCCAAGCGGCAACCCTGTAACTTCGACGATCTCGTCATAGGTGAGATCCTGGGAATGTCGCAACACAATTAATTCGCGATACGCGGTCGGTAACAAACGAACCACCGCCTCGATTTCGAGGCGCCGTTCTTCTCGCTCACTTTGTTGTTCAGGAGTAAGCCCTTTACTTTCGATCGCAAGCTGCTGTGGTTCAGTACTGTTCTGACTCTCAATCGAGCGAACCCGGCCGGCATTACGTCGCACATGATCGATGGCGGCGTTATGAGCAATCTTGTAAATCCAGGTCGAGAATTTGAACTCAGGCCGGTAGCGATCCAGCGAAGCGTAAATCTTGATAAAGATTTCCTGCGTCAAATCAAGCGCGCAGTCATAGTCACCCACCATTCGGTAAACATAAGCAGAGATCGGACGCTGATAGCGGCGAACCAGCTCCTCAAAGCTGCCTTCCTGGCCTTTGGCGGCGGTCGCGACCAAATCGCGGTCCGCCGCGCTGCTGAAGCTGAGATCGGGGGAGGTCGAGATGCTCATTATGCTCAGGTATTACGTTTCAAAAATATAAGATGTTTCAGCCACTACAATTGGCACAGCATGCAAATGAAAAACGGATCCCGCGTAACACGTCAAACGAAAATTTGCACTATTGCCACGCAAACGTCGCCAGCCCGGCAGGTGCAGCCAGCGCATCAAAACTCATCTGTTCCGTCGACAGGCGCAAGCCGACGTCTTCCGGTTCCAGCGGCCTGAGATCGGTGCCGAGCGTATCACTGACGATGCTGGTCACGCGATCCTTGTTCAAGGCCGAACCTAATACCAACAATCGCGTTAGGCCGCCGGCCTGTGATCCATCACCCGATCGCTTATCGCGGTAGAACAAAAGCAAGCGGTAGAGCTCGTCCTCGCATTCCTCTGACGGACACATCACGGTACGAATAATCAACGGTTGTTTGCCGCGAAATACCATTGCTGTGAAGCCGGATTCCGACGAGCTCAATAACATTGAATCGCCGCTCGCGCCATTCAAGGTTAACCATTGAGCTTCCGCCACGTGCCGCGGCAGCACCAAACCGAGGCGCCAGCCAAGTGCCTCAAAAACACTTTCGTATTCGGCGAGCACTGCGGTACGCGTCGCGACTGCGAGGTACCGGGCACGCCCTTCTGCGTCGGCGGGCAACCGCTCGCGCGATAGCGAAAGTTCTTCCAGCGGGACTCCGAAACCGCGTTCAATCTTCCAGGTTAGAACTTCCTGCAACTCCGCTTGGGATCCGGGATTGGACTCGAGCGTAAGAATCAGACTGCGACTGGATGCATCAGGCAAACTCGCTGACCAACGTTTGCGTTGCAACAAACCCGTGCTTGTTGCCAGCTCGTTCATTGCGGCGGCGAGTTCGCCGTGATTGGAAATGTTTGATTCGTCGAAACTGGGTTGAATGAGTGATGGCGGCAAATCCAGCGTGGCGGCTCGTCTGAGCACGCTCATCGATTTCCCTCGTTCGAGTTGGACCATCGTCAGCCGTTCCTTGTCGAAACCAACTGCGTTCGCTGGATACCAGGGCTGGATTAGTTTTGAAAAAGGATTAGGCATCGATTTAATTGCGGAAAGCGGAATTCGGACTGCAGATTAATGAAAAGATACTTGTCAGTAATACGATTTGAACATGCCGGACATTCCGCAGGTCGAAATGCTCAATCCGCCACCCTCAGCTACCATTCATTGTAGGGCGTGCCCTCGGATGAAACATCCGTCGAGGAGCTATGAACATCGGTAACTCCCTGTTCGCCTCCACTTGAATTCGGATCTTCGCCGGTGGTGGGGGCCCAATCAGCCTGCCCTGTCATCGGATCCTTTGGAAGCTCACGCATGTAACCACCGGCCACCAGATCATCCAGTGACTGCGGCAACTTTTGTTTATCGGCGGCATATTGATCGAGCAGCGAGCGCATCTTGGACAAATCATCGCGCAAAACGGCTTCGCGCGTGGCCAGAATCGTTTTTTGGTATTGCGGCAATACAATCGCAGCCAGAATGATGATGACCGTGATCACGATCATCAACTCGAGAAGTGTGAAACCGATACTTTTTTCTGCTGCCTGCTGTCTGCTGCGTGCCGCCTGCATTTCACCACTCACTGTACTTCTCTCCATTCAGTGCCGTGTCTTTAGACTTTGAACTCACGTCAAAAACATTTTCTCCGCCCCACGAACTGGAATTGGGATCGTCGTAACACGAGTGAAGGTCCCAGTCAGGTTTGCCGGTGATCGGATCGATTGGGATAGACCGCAGGTAAACTTTTTTCTTAGTCGAGAGCTCGCTGCCAAGGACTGAATTCGTATTCGTCGGATCCGTTCCCGTGCTTTGCAAACCTCGCCCGCCTACCCCTTGACCACCGCGCGGTACAACGTTCACGCCGTTAACAAGTGTTTCAAGGTCGGGCGGGTAACGATCGGGATTATCAACGCCGAAAATTGTGCAATCCGACAAGACTACTTTACTGCGCGGATCCACATACTGCTGGTTCTGACTGTTTTGGCCGGGCGGTGGCGCATTGGTGACGCCGCCTGCGGTGCAATTCATGCCGATGCTGTCGCGGTGAAATTCGTCAATGGCCAATCGGATCTCGCGCAGGGTGTCGCGCAGCTGCTGTTCTTTTTGGCGCTTCACCGACAGCTTTAAAAGCGGGACGACACCGAGCGTCAGGATGGACAGCACCGTGATGGTGATGACCAGCTCGATTAAGGTAAATCCGCGATTATGTCTGCTTGCCATTGCCGATTTGGAACGCATCCTCGACATGAAAACGCGGCGACCGGAAAGCTGGGCTGCTCTCAACTCGTCGCCGCGCTTTGAAGAACAAAAACCTTCCACGCGTAACACACTAACTATTTGACGACAGCGCTTACCGGTGGCAAATCGAATGTTATGCTCGTGGCATCAATTGCCATCAGGTGGGTTCCCGCCTTGTCGAACATCAGACCGGCGTCACCTGCGCCTACTGCTTCAACATCGACGAACAACCATAGCCCCGAGTCCCTAAAGGACGGGGCAGTATTCAAGTTCGAAAGAGAGATCAGACAAACACCGGACGGGTCGATCGATTGACTCATGCCCGGGGCGTTGCCCGTGCCGTTGTCCGCTGTTAACTGAGTTCCCGCCGACACGCCTTTTAGTTTCACGACCTTTGGATTAAAGCGCAACGCCAGCACGCCCATGGCGAGCGTTGCATCCGACTTCAGCTCGATTGCAAAGCGGCGGGTCTCGCCAACTTTCAACACTGCGGTGTTCGGAGCAACCAGCAGTTCCGCTGATTTCGCTTCTACGATGGGCGCGCGAGCTGAAACAGGCGGGTTGGTCAAACTTGTCAGCACTGCTTGCGCAGGGCTGTTTACGTTTGGATTTACCGCGGCGACTTGCGAAGCAGCCGTATCGCTCACTAACGATTTCGGCGCGGGCACAAATGCCTGTTCTTCCTGTGCTGGCGCCTTATTGACCTGAGTATTCACAGCAACCGGCTGCGCCGGCGCCGGATTATTTGTAGGAACGTTTGCCACGGTAGCAGTCGTACCAGGGATCGTTTGTGAATTCGCGGTCTGTGTATTTGCCACAGTATTTGTCACCGGCGTAATTACCGCCGGCTCGAAAGAGGTGGTCGGACGAGCAGCCGCGTTGCGCTGCTGCATTCGTGCCGCCGCGAGTTGTTCTTCTTGATCCGCTTCACGAAGCATTGCTTCGAGAGAGCCGGTAGTGGGCGACTGTAGCGTTCCGCTCGGTCGCATTTCTTCGTCGCGTGGCATGACCGCAGGCGCGCGCAAGACTCGCGGCGTAACTGCAATCACAATATCGATCTGGCGATTGTCTCGCGTCGGCGAACTGAAAAGGCGCCCAACGACGGGCAAGAGACCGAGGATCGGTAATCCCTGGCGGCCGTTCGCTTGCACATCCTGCGAAACGCTGGCGAGCATCATGGTGCGATTGTTTTGCACGCGCGCTGTTCCCGTAATTGTCCGTTCAGTAAATGTCGGGGTTAGCGTGCTTGCGCCCAGCACATCCTTCGATTCGATCGACATTTTGACTTGCACGTCCTGGTTCGGAAAAACCTGCGGCGTAAATTTCAAAGTCAAACCAGTCGGTTCATAGTTGATGACAGGAAAACCACCACTCGGAAATCCGTTTGGAGTCGTTGAATTTCCAGTCTGAATTCCAAAAGGATAAGCCTGCGCAGTTTGCACCGGGACGCGTTGGCCGATGCGCGCCGACGATTCTTCACCGTTGAATGCGTGCACTTGCGTCGACGCAATCAGCCTGGTGTTTCCCTTACTTTGAAACGCCGTCAGCACGGAAGGCGGAATAACCAAAGCTGCGGCCAGCGCCGTTGGCACACCGCCGGCGATACCGGCGAGATTAACGCCGCGATCTATCCCCCTGATGGTGGCGTTGTCACTCAGAATCGTAACGCCGCCTGTACCACCAAGTGTGAACGTGCCATTCGATCCCGCAGTCCCTACCTGATTTCCAAGTTGCAGGAAGTTCGTCTTTGAGACTTCATAGATGTTGACATCCATCACGACTTCGGCGCGGTCTTTATCAATACTGCGGATGAGTTCGCCAATAAGTCGCACATTCTCGGCCGTGTCGCGCACGGTCAAACTGTTCGTGGCCGGATCAGAAACAACAATCGTTTGCGGACGACCAACTGAAGGCGGAATCGCCTGTTGGACCAGACCTTTAGTTTTCTCGGGATCGCTGTTGGCCAGATAGAACGTTCTTAATACAAGCTGCTGGTACTGCGGACGGCGAGTTTGATCGGCGACCACGATGGTGCGGCGACTCAGTTTTTGAAAGAACAAACCTTCCTGCAGGAAAACATAATCGAGCGCTTGCGACGTGGTGACATCGCGAAGATTGATGTCGATCGTCTTTGGCTGCACGAACGACTGCCGGTCGAAAATCACGTTGAGATTAAGTTGCTCGGCGAGACTGCGAATAAATGATTTCAAATCACCGTTGTAACTAATGACGCGCAGTTGTTCTGTGCGCGTGCTCGGCGCGGTCGCATCCGTAGCGGTAGCTACGTCGGCAGCATCGCCGGTCTTGGGCGTCCCGTTGGTGGTCCCTTCCTTAACACCCTGCAGTTGAAGCATCCGCTCCATTTCTGAGACGGCGAGTTGATTCACCGGATCATAGCCATACGCCTGGCGAAACGCGTTATAGGCGCCAACGAAATCGCGCTGCTCGGCGAGTGCTCGTCCCTGCTGCATGTACGCCTGCGAAGCGTTAAAGCTGGCACGGCGAAAGTGCAGTTGATATTCGAGATTCGAGGGATCGGCAGCTACTGCCAGCGTGAATTCCTGGGCAGCTTTTTCCCACTGTTGCGCTTCTTCATAGCGCATGCCCTGTTTGAAGTTGCGATCGCCTTTTTTTGCGAATGCAGTGATTGGCAAAAGCAGCAAACAACAGGCGACAAATAGGGAAACCAGTACTCGGGTTTGGGCGTTCTTTTTCATCTTATTCTCTCTTCCGGCGAGGTGGCGGTCATCCGATGTGCGGTAATAATGCCCACCGATTCGCAAAGATGCAACCCTTCGCGGCGACATTTTGGTACACGCGGCAGGCGCACCGTAGTTCCTATAAATGGAGAGTTGGCAAAAAAACCGGATTAGGCCAGAAACGCCGTTCAATGGTCGGCGCTGTACTCCTCAACAAAGGTCACGCGATTGATTTCATGCAGCGTTGAGACACCGGCAAATACTTTCTTCAAAGCGGATTCCCGCAAGCTGGTCAAGCCCTCAGCTTCCGCCGCCCTCCGGACTTCAGAACCGGGCCGCCGTTCAACAATCATTTCGCGAATGTTATCGGACAGATCGAGCAGTTCATGAATCGCCG
Organism: Pyrinomonadaceae bacterium; assembly: GCA_035275045.1. GTDB lineage: Bacteria > Acidobacteriota > Blastocatellia > Pyrinomonadales > Pyrinomonadaceae > PSRF01. The sequence continues at coordinate 3,662 of DATENN010000101.1, read as the reverse complement.
TCCGGCCGCGATAGCCGGTGTGGTTACAGGCATCGCAACCGACATTCGTAAAGAACGGGGTCTGCCGATGATCTTCCGGTCGCAAGCCGGATTCGATCAGCTCGTCATCTTTAGCGAGATACTGCCGCTTGCAGTACGGGCACAACATGCGGATCAGGCGCTGGGCCAACACGCAGTTCAAACACGAGACGAAGTTGTAGGGCTCAACACCCATGTTTAGGAAACGTCCGATTACGTCAATTACGTTGTTCGCGTGAACGGTGGTGAACACAAGGTGCCCGGTCAACGCCGATTGAATAGCAATTTGCGCAGTCTCAGTGTCACGAATTTCGCCCACCATTATCTTGTCCGGATCATGACGCAGGATCGAACGCAGACCGCGATCAAACGTCAATCCCTTCTTTTCATTGACCGGAATCTGCGTGATGCCGTGGAGTTGGTACTCAACCGGATCTTCAATGGTGACAATTTTGTCTTCTTCGTTTCTGATCTCATTCAGCGCAGCATAGAGTGTGGTCGTCTTTCCCGAACCCGTTGGGCCGGTGACCAGCACCATGCCGTACGGCTCGGCAATGTAGTGACGAAACTTTCGCAGGTCATCTTCTGCAAAGCCCACCACGTCAAGGTTCAGGTTGCGAAACTCTTCGTTGATCTGTTCTTTGTCGAGAATACGAATGACAGCGTCTTCGCCATGTATCGTCGGCATGATCGATACGCGAAAGTCCACGTTGCGGCCTTTGTAACGCACGCGAAAACGTCCATCCTGCGGTACGCGACGCTCGGCGATGTCCAGCTCAGACATGACCTTGATACGAGAGATCAACGTTTGGTGGTAAGCAAGATCAATCGGATCGACTTTCGCGTAAAGTGCGCCGTCAATGCGGTACTTAACCTGCACCTCGGTATCGCGCGTTTCGATATGAATGTCGGAAGCGCGCGACTCCATCGCGTTATAAATGATTGTGTCAACGAGTTTGATGATCGGTGACATCTCGGAATCGGTTGCCAGCCGATCGAGATCGAGTACCTCTTCGCCATGTTCGGTTTCACGAACCAGCGAGATACGAAAACCGGAGGCCGCTTCCTGCAACACTCGCTGCGTGGCGTCACCACGCCTTAGTACTACCTCAATCGTTCCGGCTGTCGCGACATACGGAACGATGCGCGCGCGCAATGCGCCGGAAATCTCGTCCATTCGTTCCAGGTCCGTCGGGTCCGCCATCGCCAGGTGCAGGCCTTTTTCGTCGCGACCGAGTGGCAGGAACTGGTAGCGAACCATTAAATCAACTGGAATCTCGTTGAAGATTTCGTAGTTGATTGGCGACTCCCCCTCAGCAGGCAATAAATCGACAAAAGGCAAGCGATAGCGACGCGCCAGTTCTTTCGCCGAACGAACTTCGGGCGGCTCGTGACTGTCATCACTAATCGGGCCAAGTGGGGCCGTTACGTTTCCGCGCGGTTGCGTATCCGAGGGCTGTTGAGAAAACTGCTTCATAATTCGTAAGCGCTAATTTGGTTTCTAGTGGTGGCCAACGGCGCCGGCGCCGCTCGAGATTGACTGGATGATCGGCAAGTAAATGGCCAGCAAAATCGTTACTACTACACCGCCCATGATGACCAGAATCGCAGGCTCAAGAGTAGTCGTCAACTGTTCAAGTCGCACCTCTGATTCGGCGTCATAGAATACAGCAATCTCGTCAAGCATCTCGCGCAGGCTGCCGGATCGTTCTCCAATTCCGACCATATCGATGGCCAGCGGCGGAACCCAATCCGCTGATTCTAAACTTTCCGTGAAGGTACGGCCTTCGCGCACCATCGGGAGGATTGCGGCACTCCGTTGCCGCAAGGCGCGGTTGGTGATCGACTCAGCCGCAATTTCCCACGATTCGACAAGTGTGATTCCGCCCGCGAGCAAGGTGGCGAGCGACCGCGTCGCCTGGGCCACGGATAACTGGACGATCAAACTGCCGGCTAAGGGAATCTTCAGCAAGAAACTATCGATTGCGAACCGGCCCCGTTCAGTACGCGACCAAAGGAAGAAAAGGATCGCACCGATGATGACGAGTGGACCAAGCCAGATGATGTTGCTCGCGATCAGCTTTGATAAGCCCAGCACGAGTTGCGTGACGGTCGGCAATTCAGTGCCAAAGCCGGCGAACAAGTCAGACATGCGCGGCACGACGTAAGTGGCCAGGAAGGTCACCATTCCGCCGGACGCAATTAATAGGAAGAGCGGATAGGCAAGGGCGCCGCGAATTTTTCGCCGCAGCGCAACATTGCGCCGCATGTACGTTACATAGCGGTTGAGTACTTCATCAAGCGCGCCGGATCGCTCACCGGCGAGAATCGACGCGGTATAAATTCGCGGAAAGATACTCCCCTGTGAAGCGAATGCCTGCGATAGTGCAGCGCCACCGCGAATTTGTTCTTCCACATCGCCGAGCACCGCGCGAAGTCGTGCCGACGCCGCTCTCTTACGCAGCATCGCAATCGCTTGAAGAATGGGAATGCCAGCGCGAACAAGTGCCGCGAGCTGCTGATTAAATAGTAAAAAGTCGTTGGCTTTAACTTTTGGCTGGCCGCCGCGTCCACCCAATCTCGTCAATGCGGTAACGCCACTCGTCTTGGGCGGCGTTACGTTGAATACTCGAAAGCCTTCGCGTTCCAGCCGCGCTCGCGCTTCATAAACGCCGGGCGCTTCGACGGTGCGGGTAACGACTTCGCCTGCCGGCGTGCCTAATCTGCAAACAAATTCAGCCATGGGTTACGGGAAACTCGGGTACGAAAATAGCGCGAGAGTATAGCATTGTGTTCTTACCGGCACGGAATGTCGCGCAGCGGGCTTTGCACAAAAGGACGATCGATACGAAAAGACCGGATTGGTCCTCAATGGCAAGACGAAGTCAGAACCGGGAGCGAAGCGACCGTGTAACGCTTTGCGCTGCTGATCTTCTTCCCGGAAATGCCGTACAACTTTTTTGCAAGAACCCCGGCATCACTTCTTGTGCAAAGCCCGCGTATTAGATTACACGAACGGTGGGGATCAAAGTTCCCCGAGGCTTTCCGCTTTACGCGTTTCCGGCTCTGTCCTACAATGCTGACAGTCGACACAGACTGGAAACTGAAAGCCACGAACGGCCACGTCTCCCGCGTCCGTCCTTTCCGGATCAAGTTACAGAACACCGGGCATCAGTCTTCCCCGCTCAGGCATCTGTATTGGCAGCCCCTTTTCTGAGGTCGGCAACGACATCCACATTCATCGCGCGAGGTCCCATGCACGGATTGGCTGGCCGCACTATCAAGCTCGCTCCCCTTTGGTTATTGGCCTGTCTGCTGCTTCTGGCGCCGTCGTCATTGACGGCGCAGGAAAAAACTCAGGACAAACATTTAAGTGATGCGACTGCCAAGCCGGCGGAAACACCACCAGCCGAGCCGCAGAAAACCGGCAACGAGCTGGACGGGCCCGTCATCGTCAATACCGACCTGATTACTTTCACGGTAACCGTCACCGACACCTATGGCCGTTACGTTTCAGGCCTCGGCAAGAACGCCTTCACCGTGATGGACGACAAAAAGCCGCAGGAGATTACTTTCTTCAGCGACGACGATTCGCCGGTCTCGGTTGGCGTGATCTTCGACGTTTCCGGATCGATGGGCGGCGA
>DATENN010000100.1:0-8958 GCA_035275045.1 Pyrinomonadaceae bacterium | reverse complement strand
GCCCACGGGCGCGATTTCCGCAACGCCTTTCACCGAGGAGAGCGCATAACGCAGATTCCAATCCTGAATGCTGCGAAGCTGCGCCAGATCGTGCTTGCCGCTCTCATCAACCAGCGCGTATTCGAAAACCCAGCCGACACCTGTCGCGTCTGGGCCAATGACCGGATTCACGCCTTCCGGTAGCGAGCCGCGAACGGCGTTGAGGTATTCGATCACGCGCGACCGCGCCCAGTAGATGTCCGTGCCGTCTTGAAAAATGACGTAGACGAATGACTTGCCGAACATCGATTCGCCGCGAACAAACTTTACTTTCGGCGCGGCGATGAACGTGCTGGATATCGGATAGGTGATTTGATCTTCGATCAGGTCCGGCGACCGGCCTTCCCAATCGGTGTAAACGATTACCTGCACGTCGCTCAGATCGGGAATTGCGTCGAGTGGCGTTCGCTGAAGCGCCCAAATTCCGCCTGCGACACCGAAGATGACGAAAACGAGAACGAGGAACTTGTTTCGCGCGCTCGCTTCAATCACGCGCTCAATGAAGGTCACGCGCGGAGCGCCGGAAGACGATGTTGGCTCGTTTACCACGACTTCAGCGCTCCTTGGATTTTCGACTCGGCGTCGATCAGAAAATTCGCGCTCGCGACTACGCGTTCACCTTCACTCAATCCGCTTTTGACTGCGTACACGTCACCGTATTTCCCCCCGAGTTCGAGGAAGCGCGGCTCGAGTTTTCCTTCACCTTTATCCACGAAGGCGATGTTTCTCTCGCCTGTCGGCATCACTGCGCTCACCGGAACGACGAGCGAGCGGCCCATGTCCATCTCCAGCAGAAGATCGACATACATGTCGGGCTTCAGTTTGAGCTCCGGATTCTGAATGTCCGCGCGAACGCGGCCGGTTCTCTTTGCCGGATCGATGAACGGATCGACCAATGTGATCTGACCGCCGAACTTTTCGCCCGGATAAGACGATGAAGTGACGTTGATTTCCTGGCCAACTTTAAGCATCGGTAGTTCGTCCTGGTAAAATTCCCCCCAGACCCAAACAACCGATAGATCCGCCACTTCGACCAGCGGACTGCCGACGGCCACATTCGCTCCTTGCGTGACGGGGAGGCTTTGTACCACGCCGTCCACTTGAGAGAGAATCGGCAATGATTCCTGCGGCTGTTTTGTTCGCTCGATCTCGGCAATCTGTTCATCTGTGATGTTCCAGAGTTTCAACCGGCGCTCCGCCGATTCGATTAGTCCCTGAAAATCTTCGCGCGCGGAATGAGCGTTCGCGCTCGAACGATCGCGCGTGCGCAGTAGATCGATCAATTCGCGTTGCGTCGTCAGTAATTCCGGGCTGTAGAGCTTCATCAAGACCTGATTCTTTTTCACAGTCTCGCCCGGCGCATTCACGCCTAGCTCCTGCACGTACGCGCTCGTGCGTGAGACGACGCGCCAGACGCGTTGCGTCTCCGGCATCACCCGCCCGATAGCGCGAATCGTGTGAAGGAGCGGTTTCGTTTCGACAGTTGCGTAGGTCACGCCGATCTGTTGCTGCCGCTCGACAGGCACGACGAACTCGCGAGGACGTTCGGCGGCGGCTTTTGTGTCGCCGCTCTTCATGCCTGACATTCCCGGCATGTTCTCCATGCCTTGCATGCCGCCAGCCGACGTAGGTGAAGCCGTACTCGCGCTAGTTTTCATCACTGGCACGAGTTGCATGCCGCAGATCGGACACTTGCCCGGGTCTTTCGCGTGCACCGAGGGATGCATGGTGCAGGTCCAGTGATCGATGTTGCTGTCCTTTCCGTTGCCCTGCTTGGAGCACGCCGGCGTGAACATGATGAGCAGCGCGGCAACACCGAATCGCAACAGCGCGTTGTAGAAGAGTTTCTTCATTTTGATTGCCTCCTCGTTTGAAGGGTTTCTCGCGCGAGCGGGTGCTCGATCCCGACGATGGCGTTCAGTTCCGCACGCGCGATCTCGTAGTCCGCGAGATGATTTAGGGCGGTCGATTCCGCGTCCTGCAGAACCCGTTGCGCCGTGATCAGCGCGAGAAAATTCGCGCTGCTTGTTTCGTAGGCGGTGCGGTTCGATTGCACGCTTTGGCGTGCGAGCGGAACGATCTTGTCGCGATACAGCTCGTAATGATGCGCCACCGTCGTGAGCTTCGTTAGTTGGTCGCGAACTAATCCAAGCGTTTCGGTGCGCGTGCTCTCCTGTTCGTGCTGCGCACTTTCCAGATTGCGCGCTGCCTCAGTCGCGGCCGCGGTATATTTTCGCCCGTTCAAGAACGGCAGAGGAATCGAGACTCCCACGTCCAACTCGCTCACCGCTTCGTTCGCCTGGTTGTATCGTTGTGCCTGAACGTTAACGGTCGGATCGGGCACCCATTGACGATTTGCCAACTGGACGCGGAACTTCTCTGCTTCGACGCGACTTTGCGCGCGCTGCACTTCCGGGCGCGCGGCCAGCGCCATTGCCTGAAGCTGCGGCAGCGAAAAACGAATTGGTTCGAACGCAAACGGTCCGGGCTCTGCCAGCGGCGATTGCGGCGGCCGGTTCATCAGCACGTTCAGGGCGGTCTGCGCGTCGGATATACGCCGCAGAATGTCTGATTCGGTTTCGCTCAGCTTGGCTGCGTCCGTCTCCGCCGTGAGCACGTCCGCTTGCGCCGCGTTGCCGACTTCGTAGCGGTCGCGACTGATCTTTGCGAATTGATTGAGAAGCTCAACATTGCGCCGATTCACTTCGAGTTGCGCGTATTCGTTGGCGAGCCGGTAAAAGGCGATGCGCGTGCGTGAGATCACATCGAGCTGTGTTCGCCGCAGATCTTCAAACGCGGCGCCCGCTTCCGCCGTCGCTGCTCGCGCACGACTGATATTTTTTCCGGTGATCGGAACTTCCTGCTGAAGCGCGAACGTCTGATCCATGAACGCGTTTGGCGGGATCGAGACATATCGCTGAACGCGCGACATGCCTTGTGCGCGCAGGTCTTCCCAAGCGGCGGCTTGCGGCACGCGCGCCTTCATTGCCTGCCACTTTTTCTCGGCGGCTTTGAGCGCGGGATTGCTTGCCAGGACAACCGTGGTGACCTGATCTAGCGAAAGCCGGCCGCTCCGAACGGCAAGCTCCATGTCACCGGCGCGTGCCGGCGAGACGGTTAGAAGTAGAATTAAAGTAAGATATAAAAGGTAAGTTGTTTTCATTGATCCAAGACTGCGGTTGAAACACGAAGTGCCTGTGCCTATGCCAGTCCGGCGCGGATTCCGGCTCGGACAATGGGCACACCTCGGGTGTCAGCGTCGTTGGATCAGATGAGAAACGTGCAGAAAAGCGCGAGTCGCGGCGGCGAATGCGCGGCGAAGTCTGCGCGATGGAAAACAGACGGTACTTTTGGTAGTTGACGCGGCAGCGGGACGACTATCGCCGGGGCAATTGTCGCGATGTTCTGTTGATCAGAACTCGATTTATTCAGCGGTTGAACCGGTGGCCCGGTCCGCTCGTGCGATGTTGCGCAACAAGTTTTGTTAGCGCAGCAACCTGGCTCGCACGCCTTCTCGCTCGGCGTATTCGTCACAAAACACGGCACCGCAGCAGGCAAGCGAACTGTCGCCGTCAAAAGCGCCAGTCCTACTGCTAGGGCGACCGTGGCCTTGCTGAACATCACGTACGTTATAGCACAAGTAGCGCCATAAGTCGAAAGCTGCTCGTTGCGTTGCGGTAAGCCAGCCCCGCGATGATCTGCGCACCCCGCAGTAGAGCGGCAGCCGAAGCGTAGCGAAGGGAACGCAGAGCGGAAACGGAGGCGAGAGCCGGCGAGGACGGCGCAGATGATCACACCTCAATTCACGACAGCAAAACCGTAGTCTGTGCGGGATTCAGGGCAAGCACAGTCTCCCGCGGCGAAGCCGGATCAGTATTCGATATTGCGATTGCGATCTTCGATCATGGCCGCGAAACGGCGAATATCGCCCTCGCTCGTCACGGTTCCGTTGAGTTTGGGAATGTTAGCGGCGACTTCGCTGCCGCTCAGAACTGTGACTGCTAGTTTTGAGCGCCGGTCGATAAACCAGCCCGGAAGGACAAGGATTGATCCAACTGTCACCGGTTCGTTAGACATTTTCGAGAGCCATTCTGCTAGCCACGCGGCGTCTTCGCGCGCCTGGGCCAAGTCGCGCTGATCAATTCCCCAAGGATATTGCAGTGCGTTATCGAGAACGGTGACCTTCGCGCCATTTTCGCCCTTCACTTTTCGGCGAGTCTTCGTCTCAACGGCAAAGACTCCATTCGGACCAATCACAATATGATCAATGTTTCGAACTGAGCGCGGCTTGTCGGTAATCAAGAAGTCATGGAAGACGCGGTAGCCGACGAGCATCAGTTGATTGAGCGCTTCGCCGACATGTCGTTCGCCTTCGAAACCCAAGCGGATTCGCCGGCGCAAATTGAGCACGTGCCACAGGCGATATGCCGACCAAACGGATGCGACGACCGCGATTCCGATCAGGATGATCCACACGCCGAGCGTCGTATGAACTCCTTGGAGAGCGACAAGACCTGCCATCAATAAAGGTGAGTATGCCGATAAGAAGAGCTGAATGAGGCGGTCGTTCAGTTTCTCATCAAGTTCAGTGAGGCGTAGCCGCAGCGATTCGCCCGGTGGTCGTAAGATTTTCTGCGTGAAGGGAAGACGTTTCTTCCGACCCTTCCAATGGATCAGTCCAATTACGGCACCGCCAAGTACGACGAGGAACGCCGATTCGAGGAGTATCGCCCAGATGAACATCGCTGCTGAATCAGCATGGCGTAAGCCGTTGGTCGACGCGAGCGGCATCGACAGCGATGAGCTTCTCGTGATGATCTGCGCACCCACAGAGATGCGTTCGAGCTTCCGCTTGGGAGTATGGGCGCGGAACGCTCGTGAGCAGCGCGAGGACGGCGCAGATGATCACACTCCAAGGAACCACATCAAACTCGCGAGTCTGTGCGAAAGCAGCGCGGGCACAGTCTCGCCGCGGCGCAGCCGCATCAGCGGCGGATCACGCACGCACCCAGTCCGTGATTAATGTACGCAGGACTGTTGATGTAATCCTTTCGAGACCAACAAGGTTAACGGACCGAATGAGCAACTTTACTAATTCTTTGTCGTCCAGAACGGGCTCGCCGGCACCGCGTTCCTCGCCTTCGGTATCGTGTTCGATATACCAAAGTCCGCTGCGATTTCCTGTGTGCAGTAAGCGACTGCGAATGTCGTAAGCTGCGCGAACTCGGTCGACTAGCTCATTCCTGTCGACAATGAAACCCCACGCCATTTTTGTTTCGCGTTCTTGAAAGAATGAATCTGGAACGACGTGATGCACGAGCGCCGCTACTTTTCGCTTCACTTGGTACAAGCGACCTTTCAAACGCGCGACAATGTTTGATCCATCCGTGCAGGTTGTAGAGATCAGCTTTAGGTCGTCGAGCAACTGCTCGTCGTAGAGTTCCTCTTCGGAATAGAGCTTAATTGCCGTCAATACCTCCAACGTGGAAATAAGCATCGCGAACGCGATCTCTGGCCGCTCCCCATATGTTTCAAGCGCAAGACGATAGAAGTCTGCGGCGCGCACCAATAGAGGCAGCTGAGTATCCGACCCAGCGACTTTCACGTATTTTGCGACAAGCGGTTGGGCGTGTTCCAGGTTCAGTTCCGGCCCATTGGGGCGACGTGCCCGGTCTGTAAAAGGCGGCTTGTCGTAGCGATAAATCGGGCGGTCCTCCATGGAAGGAACGGTGACTAACCGACCGGCCTGCATGTGTCCGAAGTTCAGGACTAGTTTGCCATAAAAGGCACCGAGCAACGCGCTCATCTCATCTCCGACCCACGTGTACATCGGGTAAGTGTTCGCTGACGGATCTCGCTCCGGCACTTCCACTGAAAGGCAGAAGTGCGAGCGCCGGAATGGACCGGAACCAATTCGCATCGTTTCCTGTCCACGTCGATCGAAGCTTGGAAACGCTGGCGTTAGCCAGAAATCCTCGCCCGTGCACTCGCCAGCGAAGTGAGCCGGTGAGCTAAAGAGAAAGCGAAAGATGGTTTCCGGCGGTCTTAAATCCACGCTCTATGTTCCGCCGACAGCGGCGATTGGCGAAAAGTCGCCTTCAGTCGGCATGACAAATAGGCAGCGACCGTTGCTGCGGGACGCCCAGACTTCGCCGACTGCGCGTTTTTCTTGCGAGTCGGCGGACTCGTAAAGGTGTCGGCCTTTGTATTCGACCGCGAGGATTCGCCCGTCGTCGAGTTGGCAAATGAAGTCGGGATAAAACCAGTCACGAGAAGTCTGGAGGCGGAAAGACGTGGTGCGCCGAGCAAGATTGCGAACCCAGAATTTGACCCCGGACAGGCCGTCGATGAATTGCGCGCATTCAAACTCTTCTGGCACGTTTCCGCCAGGCGTCACACCTCGCAGCTCGCCGGGCTTTGGTCCGAAGTAATGCTTTTTGAACTGAAAGCCTTCTTCGTAAAGCCAGCTTGGTTCGTAGATCATCGTCTTAAAGTTGATCGCGCGATCTTCACTGACGGTGAGTGGTGATGCCGGTAGCAGAAAGGTTTGGAATGCGGTTTTTCTCTCCGTCTCGCGGTGTTCCTGGATTCGTGCTTCGACTTCCTCTCGCAGCCGAAACCTGTCGAGCGCGAGCGTGCTCACGTCGGAAATGTTGAATTTCGCCATCAATCCACGGGTCACCTTCCGCAGAAACTCCGCTGATTCTCCAGCCGGTATGTCTTGGTGATCGATTTGCCGATCCATCCAGCCGACGAGTTTCTCGACTGTCCAATCGCCGTCAGCGCCTAGTGCAAGTACGTGCTGATGCAGTTTCGCCACGAAATCGGCATCGCCCGTTTCTGCCACGATGCTCGTCTCAATTTTTCCGGTTGCAGTGATGTCGACGACACCGGCTTTCCCGGTCGGCCGCGTCAGCGGATTATAAGCGGGCGCGAGCGATGCGTCTTTCGCGCTTAGCTTCCACGGATGCTCTAACAGAAACGTGCTCTCGAATTCAAACAGCAAACCGTTCTCGCGCACGCACAGTAGCGGAATGATGAAATCCAGTTGTAGCTCGTAAGCCGATGGCGGCCGCGTCTTGCCACTCCCACCAAAGGCTTTCTCAGCAGCGCGCACGACCGCGACAACAGCTTCGATTTTAGCCTTCGCTTCCGGCGTCTTGACGCAACTCGTCAGCTTCTCTGTTTCTTCCTTATCGAGCGGCACGAAGACGGTGATTTCACCCTTGCCGCTGTCGATCCGCGCCTTGCCGGCGAGCGCGGCAACCTGCACCTCGGCAACGGCCGAATCAATTTCAGTCGGCGAGAGTTGAAGTGTCCTCGGCTGGACACCCAACGGGAGTGTGCCTTGCGGAACAGGAATAATGAGGCGCGCGGCCTCTGCCGTGGTGAAGCCGTTGCTCTCTAATGCTTCGCGTAACTCGGTCAGGACCTCCGTTATCGAATCAGAAACGGAGAACGCGTAAGCACAGTTGAGATCCGGATGCTTTTTTGAATGCGCTCCTGGGAGACGCAGAATGCGTCCGACGATTTGCTCGATCGCGGTGGCGGATCGGGTCTCCTTCAAGCTGCACAGGACGTATGCAAACGGGCAGTCCCAACCCTCTCGCAGTTTTTCGACGGTGATAATGAACCGCACCGGATTCTTCGAAGACGAAATGTCGGAGATGCCCTTCAACTCATCGAGCTTTCCAGTCGAAATCTTCACCTCCTCTTTGCTGATTCCGAATTCGGTCGCCAAGCGCTCACGCAGCGGCTCCGTTGCATCGACGCGCTCCGCTTGGATTAGCGTGATCGGTCGCAGGTATTCGCCAGTCGCTTGTCCCTCAGCAGCGGCGAGCTTTTCCAGATCGGCGCGAAGCGTGATTGCCTCCGCAAGCAACTGATCGCGTTGACTGACGTGTCGCGTCACAACACGCAGCGGCAGCTTGATCATCTCAGCTGCTTTCAGTTCGGCGGCCGAGACGTGATGGAGAACATTGGACGGGCTCTTTGTCCGAGCTGGCGTGGCAGTGAACTCAACAATGCACGATGGCAGAACATTGCCGAGCGTTGCGAAAGACAAATCCGTCCGTGCGTTGTGCGCCTCATCAACGATTACGATCGGCCGTCGCAATCGAAGCATGTTGACGAGTGAAGGTTTTGGTTTGCCGTCGGCCCCGGCAAGTAAGTCCGGCAGCCGCTCAGGAGGAAGATTCAGCAGGTGTTCAGCGAATGCGCCATTTTGCTCGTACACTTTTCGACCTGTCGTATCTTCGACGCGAAACGCTTGAATCGTCGCGACGATCACGACCGTCTGTCCGTCAACGGTTGCGCGCGAGAGCCGTAATGCTTCTTCGATCGTGACCACCTCTACCGCGCCACACGCCATCTCCAACGCGCGTCGATACGGATGCCGAGGATCGCGTAAGGCTTCAGCAGTCTGATTGAGAATCGTGTTGCTCGGCACAAGCCAAAGCACCACGGCCCGTTCCGCTCGCATGAATTCCTGCATCGCTAGTCCTGCGGCGTAGCAGGCGAGCAGCGTCTTGCCTCCGCCGGTTGGCACACGCAGACAGACGTACGGCATTCGCGCCTCAAGTCCGGCAACGGAAACAGGCACGTAGGGCATCGGAATGCCGAAAGCTCGAGCGCTGACCTCGGCAAAGGCGGGACCAGGAGCTTGATGCCGCGCAGCGAGTCGGAAGAACTCGCGCAAAGAATCGAGCACCCGGTGCTGATAAGCCTTTAACGCGATCATCGAGTGTTAAAGCGGTTCATGAGATCTTGATCTCGTACGGTGTTTGCCGTACGACGATCCGCTCGGCGGCAAGCCGATCTGGACCGAGCAGCGATCCGGCACAGTAAACGACTTTTGTTCCGTCGAACGGTGGCAGCTTCGCGAGCACCGCACGGGTGAGGACGTTTCCGCCGTTGGCG
>DATENN010000099.1:0-8204 GCA_035275045.1 Pyrinomonadaceae bacterium | reverse complement strand
GGCCATTCCCGCCGTGAAAATGGCCATTCCCGGCGTGTAAAACCTCGATTTTGGCGTGAAAAAGCTAATTCCGAACGGGAGGACTTAGATTCCAATTCGGAAACGCCCATTTTCGGCGTGGGAACGGCAGCACGACCGAGGTCACGCACTGACTTCGCTCCAGCGGAGCGAGATGTCTAGCAGCAGCACAAAACCTCAAGATGTTCTCGCGCCGGCAGGAGCGAAACGGTTAACCACGACAAGCGATACGACATTGCGTTGCGCCGGAGAGCCCGCGCTTAGAAGAGAACATCTAGCTATAAATATCTCGCCCCTCCAGGACGAAAACAGCGTGTTGACTTCCAATCTGAATTCGCGAATAACAAATGGGAAACGTCAAATGAGCTATGACCAATAAGTTCGCCACGCTCCTATTGCCGGCCAGTCTGCGACATGCGGTTCACCAACGCAACCAAGTGCGTAATCTGCGCCTCGCGTCCCTGACTTTTCCGCATCAATTCTTCCAGCATCAGTTCACTCTTCAGATTCACTTTAAAGTCCTGCTCGGCCGCCAACCGATCTTTTTCAGCTGCGCGGTTCTGCGACATCATGATAATCGGCGCCTGCAGTGCCGCGGTCATCGACAACATTAAGTTCAGCAGGATGTAAGGATACGGATCGAACTGTGCTCCATTCTCGCCGTGGCCGTAGTGCATCAGGACGAACGTGTTAAGAATCATCCAGCCGGCGAGAAACCCGACATAGATCATTATGAATGTCCACGAACCGCCAAATGACGCAACCCGGTCGGCCACACGCTGACCAAGCGTGGCGCGCTCTTCCATCTGCACGTTAATGTTTCGTGTGGCGCGTTGTGAAACGAGCTGGTTCGTCTGTCGCATGCGTGCGCCGATTTCACAAATGACATCGATGGCCACGTCTGGGTGTTTAAGCAGGAACTTTTCAAAGTCGTTACTGCTTAGGCGATGCAACTCCGTATCAACTATCGCCGTTGCATTTGTAGAGCGCGCGCCGCGATCCAGTACCGCTAACTCGCCGAAGAACTCACCAGGTTTCAATTCCGCGAGTGTTACCGGCTTTACGTCTTCATCGAGCACCCAAATCCTTACTGAGCCTGAATCGACTACGTAAAGGGCGTCGCCGGCATCCTGTTCATTAAAGATCGTCTCGTCGGTTTTGAAATTAACCTGGTCGACGGATTGAGCGAGTTGTTCAAGCTCAGCCGGGGTCAAACGCTTGAACATGGGAACGCGTGAAAGACTTGCAGCTTCGTGACTGAGATTGCCAAGGGGATTATCAGCGGACATAGTTGTTCCTTCCTTTAATGACGATGATGAATGATTACTTACTCGGTTAGCCTGCTGATTACTTCTTCAGAAATCGAAAATGGATCGGTAGGTGGTTCGTCAGCACTCGCCTGCTCGACGGCAGCGACGAGCGTTGTCACTTGTTCGCCAAACTCGGTATCGTCTGAATTGACTTCGACGCACGCCGGAGAATCAAACGGAGTTATGAACAGATAGCGCGGCACGTTTTTGTCCGCCAGCGGCGTCGCTGGTCCAAGGATGAGCAGATTATTTTTCAGACGCGCATAACGGTGCGCCGAACCTACCTGCCGCTCCCAATGCAATTCATTACTTTTGGTTAGCGAAATTAGTTGGGAAAGAAGTGCTTTGAGTCGATCACGAGTTTGTGGAGTAGGGGCCAACGGTGCCTCCTTTTCGGGTCTGTCGAAGATGCCGTTTACGCGCGGAGATTATCACCTCGTTCGGGAAATAGAAATAGGTTACTTTGGACGGCGCATTTAACTCTTCTTTGTTTTTCCTTTGTACTTTGTCTTATGCCGCGCCGTGGCCTCTTCGATAGAATGCGTTTGCGTTAGCTTCAGATCCGCTTTCGCCATCTTCACCAACTCGCGGTAGTGAGTGTGCAAGGTGGCGATGTCCTCTTCAGTCAAATCCTCAACATCGATCAGCCTGTTACTTGCTCCCTCGAGGGCGGCAACAATCTCGTTGAGTTTCAGATGAATTGCCAGCGCGTCCTTGTTTTGCGAGCGCTGGATCAGAAACACCATTAGGAACGTGACTATGGTGGTTCCGGTGTTAATGACCAGCTGCCACGTGTCGGAAAAGTGGAATAGTGGGCCAGTAACGATCCAGACGATAATCACAAGCAACGCAAGGATGAAAGCCGTCGACGTTCCGGTCGCCTCCGTCGTTTTGCGCGAGAAACGTTCCAACACTTGACCGAGCGTGATCTTTTTGCGGGCCATTGTCTTCCTCCTTCGATTCGCTTTGAAAGCGGTTCATGATAACTGCTTTTCAGGAAGCGGATCGGCCAACGTGCTAAAATCCCGGCGCTTTTCAGACAAACTCTCGACGCACGGTCAAACCTAACGAATGACGTTCTGGCAACAAGTGCAAATAGCTGCGGGTCTTGGTAGCGCGTTGCTTTGGACAATAGTGCTGTTCGTTCTCGCGGCCCTGGTTTTGAATGCGCTGCGGCCGGCGGAGCGCATGCGCATTCGCGCTGCTTTGATCCTGTTTGGTCTGGCCATCCTGGGATTATTCGTGAACGCCTTCCTTGCTCTGCGCGGCGTTAGCCCAGCCAGCGCGTTGTATCTATGGTTCCGATGGGCGTCGTTATTTTGTCTGGGGATAGCGTTCATAAACGTTGCCAGCGTCTTCCTCTTCGAAGTTTTTCTCAGCAGCTTGCGACTGAAACCGCCGCGAATTATGCGCGACCTGTTGGTGGCTTTCGCGTACGTGGTCCTTGGGATAACGCTGCTCTCGATTCCCAAAGTTGACATCACCGGCATCGTCGCAACTTCGGCGGTGCTTACCGCTGTCATCGGCCTGTCTTTCCAGGACACTCTGGGAAATATGATGGGCGGCATGGCGTTGCAACTTGAGCATTCGATAGGCATCGGGGACTGGATCAGAATCGATGGACAGGAAGGTCTGATCAGAGACATTCGCTGGCGACATACGGCGATCGAGACTCGGAACTGGGACACGGTCGTGATTCCCAACAGCATCCTGATGAAAAGTCAGGTGACCGTCCTGGGCCGCCGCTTAGGTGCACCGCGACAGCACCGCCAATGGGTCTATTTCAACGTTGATTTTCGTTATTCCCCCGCTGAGGTGATCGAAGCGGTGGAGACCGGCCTGCGGGCCGAGCCGATTCCTAACATCGCTGCGGATCCGCTACCGAATTGCGTGTTCATGGACTTCAAAGATAGTTATGGCAACTATGCAGTTCGCTATTGGCTCACCGATTTTGCGCTGGATGATCCCACAAACTCGATTGTGCGCACGCGTATCTACTTTGCGCTGCAACGCGCAGGTATTCCGCTTTCGATTCCGGCACATTCTATTTTCCTGACGGAAGAAGATGCGGCGCGCCAGGAAAGCAAGACTGCAAAGGACATAGAGAAGCGTGTGCAGGCATTGCAGAGAGTGGAACTCCTGAACCCGCTAACGGAAGATGAGCGGCGTTCGCTGGCGCCTCGCTTACGTTATGCGCCATTCGCGCGCGGCGAAGCGATGACGCGTCAGGGCGCCAAGGCGCATTGGCTTTACCTCATAACGAAAGGTGATGCGGAGGTGCGCGTGGCGGCAGACGGCAACCTTAACGAGCGAATAGCAACATTGCACCAGGGCGATGTTTTTGGCGAGATGGGTATGATGACGGGAGAACCGCGAACCGCGACAGTGATTGCCCTGACGGATGTCGAGTGTTATCGACTCGATAAGGATGCGTTTTACGACGTGCTGCAAAGCCGGCCGGAAATTGCCGATGAGATTTCTGTGTTGCTGGCGAAACGCAGAGTAGAGCTCGAGTCGGCGCGCGAGGACCTAAACGAAGAAGCGACACGGAATCGCATGCGTTATCACCAGAACGATTTGCTGCGGCGGATTAAGAGCTTCTTTACGCTGTAGAAAAAGAAATATTGCGATAGGTCAGATAGGTCCTATGTTCTTTTCAAAAAAATGACAAAGGTCTTGCATCTCGGCCGGGTAGACTCTAAAAGTCGATGGATATACCGAGCTGAACGCCGAGGCGTGGACTGTTGCTACGACCGGCAACGACTCCAAAATCAAATGACATCTTTTTAGTCAGCAGATAATTACCACCTAGCTGTGTTTGCAATTGTCCCTTGCCAAGTTGCAGATTCTTTGTGACAGCGCCGGTTACCTCAAAACCAAGATCGAGTTTCGGAGTGAATTGCTTCACCAGCGAACCGCCTCCGGTCAGCACCGTGCCGCGACTCTTGATTCCGATCACGCCAGTAGTGTCGTTCCCCGAAAAGAGAATGCCGCCGTTCAACCGCAGCGTTGTTTTCCTGGTTAATGACTTTTGCAGGATCCCGTTCGCATAGAAGTCGGACAACCCTGATCCCAGTTGTCGCGAAACATCTCCAGTCGGCAACTCAAGATTGAACGCGACTGCCAGCGCCGGCCGCCGCGATCCCTCGCGCTCTTTCATAAAGTTGTATTTCAAGGACACGTTCGTATCGCCGATCCCGATCACATGCCGGGGCATCGTGGTGCTGCCGTCATTAAAGATCGTCAGCAGCGGCGATTCGATTCCGACCTCGACGTCTTTGAGTAATCCGAAATCGAGCTCAGCATCGGCGGTGTTTTGATAGCGGCTGGGAAACGCAGTTCGCTGTAACAAATCAAATTCGTTACTGAACTCAAAATGGAAACGATGTTTTGGAGTGGTGTCGGTGTTGTCCGTAACAAAAGGCTGCTGTGCGACAGCGGTGACTGCCGTCGCAATTATGAACAGTAAACATGCAACCGTTTTTAAGGGGAGGAGTGCGGGCATCAGGTTCCGGGCAGTGATTTTAACCTTTCATCGAGATGTGAACGATCCCCGAGGGTCAATAGCATCGGACCATTCTCGGTGAGCTCCAGCTTGCTTACGGAACTTACCGGACAAGCGAGGCGATAGCGAAACTTCGCCAATTCGATACCCAGCAAGTTGCACAGCATGATTCTAATGGTAGCTTTGTGAGAAACCAGCAAAACATTTCCGTCCTGATACTGGTTGCGAATCTCGCTGATGACGTTGCTCGCTCGATCGCTTACCGCGGATGCTAATTCTCCTCCCGTTGGCGCATGCGCGGCAGGGTCACGCAACCACGCTTCATACTCATTGGGAAATTTCTCTGCGACTTGTTCTTTGCTAAGTCCTTCCCACGCGCCGTACGCAATCTCCTGAAGTTCTTCACGCACCTGTAACTCCGTACTTGTAGCCAGACAAATTGGCCGCGCGGTATCGATCGTGCGTCGCAAATTACTTGAATAGATTGCAGCCCACTGTGTCGACTGGTATGCGGTGGCGAATTCTTTCGCCATTAGCAAACCGTCGGCGGTAAGTTCTGGATCAAGACCCGAGCCACAAAAATTATCGTGGCGACTTGAAGTTGTTTGTCCGTGACGCAGGAAATGAACAGTCAGGCCCATGGAAACCTGAATGCGGGCAGTGAACTATTTTGCAGGAACTGAACCACTGATTTTTTTACGCGTTGTTTCTCCGGTATGAAGGACGGGCAGGCCCTGGTCCACATCGCCGTGCGGTTGGGGAATAACGTGAGTCGCTACTACTTCGCCTACTTTTCTGCCGGCGGCTGCCCCGGCATCGACGGCACTACGCACGGCAGCAACATCGCCGCGCACAATTGCTGTTACCAATCCGGCGTCAATCTTTTCCCAACCAACCAAACGAACGTTCGCGGCCTTAACCATCGCGTCGGCCGCTTCAATCATCGCGACCAAACCTTTGCATTCAACTAGTCCCAGTGCTTCCGGCATATGCGCTCCTTCGTTGGGCGCTCATGTTAACAAAGAATAACGGAACGGGACAGATGTTTACGGCTGCCGAACGTAAACGCGTTTGATGTCAGGATTCCTGGCGGGGATGAAGACTCCGCTAGACTGCAATTGATCGACGGTCGTTTTTGTTATTTCCGTCAGCACGTTGCCATCGGTGGATAGGGCCCATTCGTCCGCAACATTAAACGATAGGCGGCGGCCGGCGATCGTCGTGTTCAGTTTCGAACGCGTCATGATTTTGAGACCATTCCAGGTTGTGATGGTCTTTTGTTCATTCATGGGAGCCCTCGCCGATCTAATGTCCTGCTTAGTAACAAGTACAGTCGTGTTCAAGTTTTTCTCGCCTCGACCGTCCGTGTAGTAAACGTAGTCGAATGATTTTGTCTGCCCGTGATCCTCGTAAGTGCGAACGATGCGCAGTTCCGGATCGCGATGAACTATCTTGATTGGCAGATTTGCCCCTGACTGTGCGACGTTAGTCCTGGCGAGATCAAGCAACCATTCGCCGCTGAAATCTGGTTTGACTGGGACTGCCTTTTGTTTAGACAGAGGAGAAACGGTGAGTGCGAAAAGCAGGATTGCGAGAACCCCTGCAGCAAGACTTTTCATAAAATGCTAATTCCTCAATGATTGAATCGGCGCGGGAATGCGACCGCCGCGACGAATAAAATCTGCTGAAGAAAATGCGTTTACCGGCATGATGGGCGCGCTTCCCAGGAGGCCGCCAAACTCGACCATCTCGCCGACTTCTCTTCCCGGCACCGGGATGATTCGTACGGCGGTCGTTTTATTGTTCATCACGCCAATCGCCATCTCGTCCGCAATGATCGCCGCAATTGTTTCCGCCGAAGTCGAGCCCGGCACCGCAACCATATCGATACCGACGGAACATACGCTGGTCCATGCTTCCAACTTATCGAGTGATAACGCCCCCAATCGCGCGGCTTCTATCATCCCGGCGTCTTCGGAAACCGGAATGAACGCGCCACTCATCCCGCCGACTGATCCACTGGCCATGGCGCCGCCCTTCTTTACTGCATCCGTCAGCAAAGCTAAGGCCGCAGTCGTGCCATGTGTGCCGGCGCGTTCGAAACCCATCGCTTCAATGATATTGGCGACCGAGTCTCCAGGAACTGGGGTTGGAGCGAGCGACAAATCGATGATGCCAAACGGAATTCCTAAACGGCGTGCGGCTTCCCTTCCCACCAGTTCACCCGCGCGCGAAAGTTTGAACGAAAGTTTTTTAATGATCTCGGCAAGTTCCTGCAAAGGTGCGTCGCGTCCTGCTCGACTGACTGCATAGTTAACAACACCGGGTCCCGAAACGCCGACGTTGATAGCTGCTTCCGGCTCGCCAACGCCGTGGAATGCACCAGCCATGAACGGATTGTCTTCGACTGCGTTCGCGAAGCAAACGAATTTCGCGCAGGCGATCCCTCCTTGTTCGCGCGTGCGTTCCGCCGCGTCCTTGATGATCATGCCGACTTGTCGCACCGCATCCATGTTGATGCCCGCACGCGTGGTCGCGACATTGACGGAGGAGCACAAGCGTTCGGTTGAGGCTAAGGCTTCGGGAATAGAATCGATGAATTCTCTTTCGGAATCGGTGGCGCCTTTGTGAACGAGCGCGGAATAGCCGCCAATAAAATCGACACCTACGGCCCCGGCGGCCTCATCGATCGTTCGGGCCAATATTACTGGATTGCCGCTGGCTCCCTCAGTCACCATCGACGCAGGAGTGATCGCAATTCTCTTGTTCGCGACCCGAATGCCGAACTCATCACCAATTTGATCGACGGTTTGCACCAGATTATCGGCGTAGCGATGAATTTTTTCCGAGACACGTTCGCAAGCACGCTCAATCGTTTCCGCGATACAGTCGCGCAGACTGAGGCTAAGCGTGACGGTACGAACGTCGAGATGCTCCATCTCGGTCATCGCCACGGTCTGTAGGATTTCAGCTTGCGAGTATTCCATGCAGTTTCGAGTTTCGGGTTTCGGGTTTCGGGTTTTGGGGTTTCGAGTTTCGACGTTTCGCGGGTTGGGTTTCGTCATTCGGATCGCCAACCGAAAACTCGAAACCCGAAACTCGAAACTACGTTATGATCTTACTCAACAACAGCATCACTAAAAACAAAACAAACAACGCGATGGCCACGAGCACGAATCGCAAACTCGGGTCATAGGAAGCCTCATCGATCACCACGCTTGAAACGTTGCGAATTTTCTGAACTCCATGGACCACATTGTCTTCCACGCCGCGCGCCGCGTGCGCAGCTTTCTGCACTCCCGCGCCTACTTTCCCCAGCGTTTGCTGGCCAAGGGCGGGTTTCCGACTTTTCGTCGGCGCGGCTGCCGGCT
>DATENN010000098.1:0-4993 GCA_035275045.1 Pyrinomonadaceae bacterium | reverse complement strand
GCGATCGAAACCGGTTACGTCCAACGTGAAATTCAGGAGTCGGCGTATCGCTATCAGCGCGCGATTGAAACGCAAGAAGCAATCGTTGTTGGTGTAAATCGTTTTGAAACCAAAGAAGAATCGAAAGTCGCCACGTTGCGCGTAAATCCTGACATCGAACGACAGCAAGTTGAGCGAGTGCGTGCATTGCGCGAACGGCGCGATGCGCAGGCGGTCGAGGGAACTTTGGCAAACTTAGAAGAAGCAGCGAGGGGCACGGACAATCTTTTACCGCTGATTCTCAATTGCGTAGAGGCCTACGCTACCGTTGGCGAGATCAGCGATCGATTGAGAAAGGTGTGGGGCGAATATCGCGAATCCCTGACCGTCTAACTCCGCCTAAATAAGCCATGGATGTCTTAAAATACCTTTTCCCGATCGCGATTTTTGTTTTCTTCCTGCTGCTCGTCATTGGCCTTACGGTTTACCGCAACAAACGCGAGCGAGCTCGCACCGAGCAATTAAAGTCTGCTTGCACGATGCTTGGATGGCAGTTCACGGAAAATGCGCCTTTCAACTGGATTCCAAACCTCGAAAAATTTCCGCTGTTTAATACGGGGCACAGCAAGAACATTCGCAACATGATGTATGGAGAGATCGAAGGGGTGAAAGCGGCGCTCTTCGACTATCAGTACGTCACCGGTTCCGGTAAAAACCGCGCTACATTTAATCAATCCGTCGTCTATTTTGAACCGCGCGATCTCAACTTGCCGTTTTTTTCGCTGCGTCCCGAAAACGTGCTTCACAAGTTTATCTCCGCGCTGGGTTATCAGGACATAGATTTTGGTCAACGGCCGCTGTTCTCAGGTCAATACCTGTTGCGCGGCAGCGACGAACAGGCAATCCGAAATACCTTTAACGACGCAATTTTGAGTTTTTACGAAGCGAATTTGGGAACATCCACCGACGGAGGAGGCAATCAACTCTTTATTTTCCGCGCTTCGAAACGGACAGAGCCGCTCCAATCACAAGCTTTCATCAATGGGGCGCTGCCCTTGTACAAACTGTTCGCACATCGTTGGTAACTTTCTAATCTGATGATGCGCCTGCTCGAAGTCAAAGACCTGCAAACTCAATTTCAAACGCGCGCCGGTTTAGTGCGCGCGGTCGACGGCGTGAGTTTTCATATTGATCGCGGCGAACTGTTGGGACTGGTGGGTGAATCGGGTTGCGGCAAGTCGATCACTGCTCTTTCGGTGATGAGGTTGGTCGCGCCTCCCGGAAAAATTGTTGCGGGAGAAATTCTGTTCGACGGCAAGAACCTGCTGAAGCTTTCCGACGGCGAGATGCGCGCGATTCGAGGCGACGACATCGCGATGATCTTTCAGGATCCGATGACGTCGTTGAATCCTGTATTTACCGTCGGCGAACAAATCGCCGAAGCCTTAAGGTTGCATCGAAAACTTTCACGCAAAGCCGCGCGCGACGCAGCAATCGAAGCTATGCGCGAAGTTTCGATTCCCGACCCCGGTCGCCGTTTCAGTGATTATCCCCACCAATTGTCCGGCGGAATGCGACAGCGCGTAATGATTGCGATGGCGCTCGCTTGCGATCCAAAACTTTTGATCGCTGATGAACCCACAACCGCTCTAGATGTGACTATTCAAGCTCAGATTCTCGAGTTGCTAAACGAGCTGCGGAAACATCGGGAGCTGGCGGTACTGTTAATCACGCATGACCTCGGGGTTGTTGCCGAAGTCGCCGACCGTGTCGCCGTGATGTACACCGGACGCATCGTCGAGGAAGCACCGGTAGCAGAATTATTTGCGCGTCCGCGTCATCCCTACACCGAAGGATTGCTGCGTTCGGTGCCGAAACTTACGGCGGCGTCGGTGGCCAAAGCTGAAAAGCTGGAAACGATCGAAGGTACCGTCCCGAGTCCGACTGATCTTCCGCCCGGTTGCCACTTCGCGCCACGATGTCCCTATCGCATGCCGCGCTGCACGGCTGAAGAGATTCCTTTGTATCGACTTGAGCACGCCGACGTTCGTTGCGTTCTGTACGATCTTGCCGCGAGTCAAAATGTTTCCGAAGAAATCTCTTCATCACCAGCACACTGATGACGGCCATTGCCACGGTCACAGCGCAAGCCTCATCCATGGATAACACGGCTGCTGACACACCGGGGACTAGTCTCAAAAGAAAAAGGCGTACGCTAGCTGTGGTTGGACTCGCCGCGGTGTTTTTTTTCCGCTTAGCATTCGGACTCTGCTCGCCGTTCTGGACAGACACGCAAGACGAAAAACAAATTTATCTAATCGGCATGAAGTTTTACACCACGGGTTTCTGGCCGTGGTTCGGTCCCGACGTAACGAATTTCAGTCAACTGCCCGGCGCTCTTCAGGGCATTCTAGCGGGCGGCCCTTTTTATTTATTACCGATTCCGGAAGCGCCAATCATTCTGGTAAACATTTTGTCGTTCGGAGCAATCTGTTTCATGGCGTGGTATTTCAGCCGCCGCTTGCCGGAAGTTTCGCGCCCGCTCATTTACGCGTGGCTATTGACGACATCGTGGACGTTGAACTTATCCACCAATGTCTACAATCCGTCCTATGTGTTGATTGGCAGCATTGTTTTCTTTGTCAGCGTGCTTGAGACATATCCGTTTCTTACTATCCGTCTAATGCCAGCGCGCTGGTCCAATCTGCTAATGGGTTTCTCGCTGTTTTGGATCATGCAGTTACACATGTCGTGGGTGGTGCTGGTGCCGTTTATCGCCTTGTCTTTCTATTTTCAAATCAAAAACCAGGGCCGGAACGTGTTGGCTTCTTTCGCATGGTTCAGCTTAGGCGCGGTCCTTGTCGGTTGGTTATTGATTCCTACGTATTGGCGATACGGTTCGAGTGGCGGCACGTTAAGCAATGTGGGATTCAACCCCGGAAACGTGCCGACGCTGCGCGATGTTTTCGAAGGCATACCCGGTCGCTTCCTGTCACTCGCGAGTTTTGAAGTACCACGCTTCATCGGGGCGCATACAGCAGAACGGTTGACGTTCCTGAAGTCCAACCTGTGGCTGGCGCCATTTGCAGTGGCTCTTGTGGTGATTGGAGTTTTACAACCCGTTAGTTTGATTTGTTTGTGGTTTGGACGGTGGCAACATGTTCACTGGCGCGCGATTAAATATTTGATACTAGCGACCCTGATTGTATTGCAGTTCGCATTTTTGTTTACTACCAAAAAGCCGGTTTCTCACACTTTTTATCTGACCTTCCCGATTGCTGCCCTGTTCGCTTTATATTGCTGGAGCAGATTCCTGACCCGGCGCGCATGGCGGCGATTCGCCTGGGCCTGCATCGCGTGTGGCATAATCTTTCACACTGGTTTGGCCATTTATAATTATCCACGCTACTCGCTCTACGCGGATCGAATGCGAATCGTTGAGGCAATTCAGAAACGCGATTTTCATGTTATGGGTGAACGTCGAAGGGACGCGCGATATTGACACCCGCTGCTGGTAAATCCGACGCCCTGGTAACGGTTACAGGTCTCGTCAAACACTTCGCCGTGGCGGGTAGTGACGACGTCGTACGCGCCGTCGATGGAGTATCGTTTGAAATCTTTCGTGCTGAAACACTTGGATTGGTGGGCGAATCAGGCTGCGGCAAATCAACTGTCGGCCGCTGCATCCTGCGGTTGATTGAGCCGACTGCGGGACAAGTCACGTTCGAAGGTCGAGACGTTCTTTCGCTTGATCGCAAAGCGATGCGCGAGCTGCGGCGAGAAATGCAGATTGTTTTCCAGGATCCTTACGCCTCACTCAATCCGCGTATGAAGGTTGGCAGCATCGTCGGCGAGCCGCTCGTAATTCATAATATTGGTACTAAACGAGAACGGCGTGATCGCGTTGCCGAGTTACTGAAAAGAGTCGGTCTCAATCCGGATTACAGCAAGCGTTATGCGCACGAATTTTCCGGAGGACAGCGGCAACGAATTGGCGTGGCCAGAACATTAGCGCTAAATCCGAAGTTAATCGTCGCCGACGAGCCGGTTTCAGCGCTAGATGTTTCAGTGCAGGCGCAAGTCGTCAACTTGCTTCAGGAATTGCAGCAGGAATTCAAGCTGGCTTACTTATTCATCTCACACGGCCTGGCGGTCGTTGAACACATCTCAAGTCGAGTCGCGGTCATGTACCTCGGCCGCATCGTCGAAATAGCGCCGGCGGCGGAACTGTATGCGACACCATTGCACCCCTACACCAAGGCACTGTTGTCAGCCATTCCAATTCCGGATCCGACGCGCAAACGCGACCGGATTGTGTTAGGCGGAGACGTACCCACGCCGATTAATCCGCCATCAGGCTGTCGTTTCCGCACCCGTTGTCCGATTGCCATTGACGAGTGCGCCCGGATCGATCCAGAGTTGCGCGAAGTTTTACCTGGTCACAGCGTCGCATGCATTCGTGTTCCCGGATGGGAAGAAGCTAAAAGCTGTGAGCCGCGAACTGTAAACTGAAAACAGCAGAATTATTGAGGCATTCTTGTTTTCTGTTTACGGTTCACTGTTACGGGCATGAAACAAAGATCGCAGCGGTCTCGTATCTCTGCAGAATCTTTTAAGCGGACGGAAAGATCTCCCCGTCCTCTATCTCAACGGAGGAAAAATGAGCGACCCTATCAGCAACGATTATGTGCCACCACCACCGCCGCCCCCGCTCACTGAAGCAGCCGTAGCGCCGCGAAACACCAAGCTGCGAATGCCCGCGATTGTGTTAGCCGTGTTGGGCGTTTTAATCGCGATTGGCGGAATTGCGAAATTGATTCCGGGCGGTGTGGCCACCGGCGCGGCCTTCGTATTTTTCGGCATTGTGCTTTTCGCGCTCAGCTTTATTCGGTTGCCGGCTGTCGCCGACAGTGAGCCGGAGATGAGCACTGGCGCGCGGCTAGCGGGAATTTTTTATGAACCGTCTCGCGTTTTCCGCAGCTTGCGATCTCATCCCACCTGGTTGGCTCCCTTT
>DATENN010000097.1:0-10777 GCA_035275045.1 Pyrinomonadaceae bacterium | reverse complement strand
CCATTTATCAAAGAAAAGTTTTGCGTCGGGACTGAACGACGCCTGGTGCGAGCCTTCGGCAGTCGTCAGGCGCTGCAGGCCCGTGCCGTCGAGCTTGATTCGATAAGGTTGAACACCAACGTGACTGTGTTCCGTCGCGGTGAAGTAAACAAATCGGTTCTGCTCGTCTACCGTTTCAACCGAGCGCACTTCCCATTTACCGGTGGTGATCTGGCGGACAGGCTTTCCCTTAGCATCGTACAGATAAAGATGACGCCAGCCGTCGCGCGCGCTCTGCCAAATAAATGAACCGTTTTTTAACCAGGTCGGATTGTCGATTGCTTCAACCCAGGTGCGGGAGCTTTCGCGAAACGCGTTCAAGCTTTTACCTGTTTTGGGTTCGGCAAAGTTCAGATCCAGAAAAGTCTGTTCGCGGTTCTGCGCCTGGTAAACCACCTTGCTGCCGTCGGGACTCCAACTAACCCGCACCACGAGCAAATCCGCCGGCGTGTATTTCGAATTGTCCACCCATCGAGTTGGACCACCGTCCGCATTCACAACTCCGAGTTGGACCAGCGGATTCGGGTCTCCGGCCTGCGGGTAGGGCGTTTCCTCGACGTTCTGGTGATAAGGAATGTGATCGACTACAGCGAATTCATGCACTGGATTTTCGTCGAGCCTCAGGTATGCGAGCATCGTCGAATCCGGACTCCACCAGTAAGCCTCAAAGTTGCCACGGCCATAGAGCTCTTCCTGATACACCCAATCCAACCGGCCATTCAAAATTTTTGGGCCACCATCGCTGGTTAGACGGCGCTCGGTTGCACGAGCAATGTCGAACACAAACATGTCGTTCTTGCGAACATACGCAAGCATGGCGTCATTGGGACTGAAAGTTTCGCCAACCTCTTCGTCTTCCGGGTTGTTCGTGACTTTGATTACCTTGTCGCTGCCGAATTCGTAGTAATACAGATCGTTCTTGTGATTTATAAGCGCGGCGGTTTCGGCGTGATTCATCTGATACGAGCCGCGATTGGCAATCTGCTTTGCGTCCGCCGGACTAATTCCCGACATCGCGGCGAAGGCAGCTTCCATCCTGGCAGCATCGAAAAAGGCAATGGCTTCGCCGCTCACGGCATCGACTTTTTGTAAACGCGGCACGTCTTTTCGCGCCGGATCATTTGTCAGCAGGTAATGCGTCCCATCTTTCAACCAGCGCACATTGGGTACAGTGCCACTGAAGTTAACCCGCTTCGCCGGATCGAATATGTCGTCGATGGTTAAGAGCTTTTGTTGAGCAAGTGCGGTGAGAGAAAAAAGCAGTAAAAGTAAAAGCGAGGTACCAAGTTTTCGAGTGTTCAACTAATCATCTCCTCAAACAGCAATCTGGCCAGTTGTTCGTTGTCAGTGCAACAGAAATACAACGAACAACCGACACCACTAACAATGGACCACTGACAACGGACGGCTTCAATTCATGGTTCGACGGGCACCGCTTCCAACGCTTTGCGCGTCGTCAACTTCTTAACCAGTGGCGTCAGGATGCCGAGCAAGACGGCGCCGCCAATCAAAATCATCGCCACCTTTGAAAAGATGCCGACGAGAACTCCTGCATCTTCTTTGAATTCTCCCGCTACCAGTCCGGCAAAATAGTTCCCCATCGAAATTGAAAGGAACCACACGCCCAGCATCAAGCTAACCATTCGTCCCGGCGCCAGCTTAGTCATAGAACTTAATCCCACCGGGCTGAGGCAGAGTTCGCCAATGGTGTGCAGCAAATAGATCAAGAGGAACCAGACCCAGGTAACTTTGCCCGCGCCCGTGAATGAAGCCGCCAGCGCCACCACCACGAAACCTAAACCGCCAAACAACAAGCCAATCGAAAACTTAGTGGGATCAGAAGGCTGACGCCGCCCCATCTTTACCCAAATCCAGGCGAACACAGGGGCGAGTGCGATGATCATTAAAGGATTAACCGCCTGCAGCCAGCTAGCCGGAAACTCCCAACCGAAGATCGTTCGATTGGTGAGCTTTTCGGCGAACGCATTGAAGCTGGTACTGGCCTGCTCAAATCCCATCCAAAAAACCATCGAGAACAGGAACAACACAAAGATCGTAGCCAGCCGTTTCCAGTCGCTTCTGGTCAGCTGGTCCTGCATGCCTGTCAGCAACACTGCAATTAACCCGGCAACCAGCACGGTCGGCATCAACACATACTTTAAAGCGAATGCGAAGTCGCGAGCATAGGTAGCGCCAATTACAACGCCAACCGCGATCAGCAACAGGACAACGAGCTTAATAACATAACCAGTTGAAAAGTTGCTGTGGGCGGATTCCAGCGGCGTCAGGTCCGCGTGGCTTTCGGCCGGCGGCTCGCCTACATTTCGCAAACGATCGCGGCCGATAATGTACTGCAATAATCCGAACGCCATGCCAACACCAGCGGCGGCAAACCCGAAATGCCAGGCAGTATTTGGATCCAAACCGAGACGGCCCACGAAGTTTCTGAACACGTCCGACTGGGCGAGAAAGCCGCAGACGAGCGGCGCGACGAAAGCGCCAATGTTGATCCCCATGTAGAAGATCGAAAAGCCGCCATCACGGCGCGCGTCCTCTTCATCGTATAGATCACCAACCATCGCGCTGATATTTGACTTCAGAAATCCCGTGCCGACTGCAACACAAATCAACCCGAGGTAGAAAAATGGAATGCGCGGCACGGCCAGCGAGAAATGGCCGAGCATAATAATGACGCCGCCGATGAAGGTCGCTCTTTTCGCGCCGATGAACCGGTCCGCGAGCCAGCCGCCGATCAGCGGCAGGAAATACACTGACGAAGCATACAAACCAAAGATTGGACCAGCAGACTTTTCGTCCCAACCCAAACCGCCTTTGCTGATCTCGGCCGTCATGTACAAGAACAGGATCGCGCGCATCCCGTAGTAGCTGAACCGTTCCCACATCTCGGTAAAAAAGAGGGTGGAAAGACCGCGCGGGTGGCCAAAGAAGCCGCGATCGTCCGTTATGGACGCTGCTCTCGCTTCACTCATAGACTTATCCTTCCCTGATCATCGATCTGAGACGATTTTGAAATCCTCAATTACGGGAGAGACCTGACGGGGTCGTGCTCGAAACCGGCGCGAGCATTATTAAAGGAGAACGCGAGCATTCAGCCAAAATGAGCGGCGTCTGTCAAGACATCGGGTAGCGAGGATCGGACCGCGGGCGTCTCGCCCGCACCGGCTTCCGCACATCAGACACCTAAGCCGAAATGCAAGATAACTGGCATCTGGGTTCGCAGCGAGCATCGGACCGCTCAGCCGAAATGCAAGATGACTGGCATCTGGGGTTCAGTGCCAGCATTTGTGGAATGGGCCTTTTCCGCTAAATACGCTAAAGCCACCGCCTTGACAGCTAAAGACCAGCGAGCGTATAAGCACAGTGGAAAACGTGGTGAGTTAAGGCGACTTGCGGCCACGAAAAACAAACGGCTAAACAGCTCGGCAAGTTCAATCGAACCGACCGACAACTTCAGTTAATTACCGAAGTCCCGCGTTGTTTAGCGCGGGACTTTTACTTCTTGGGCTTGGGTCTTTGGGATTTGGTCTTGTTTGTGAGTCTTGGTTTTTTCCCGGCCTCTGCCAAGACCAAAGACCAAAGACCAAAGTCCAAAGACCAAACCGGCAAGATGGAACCTTTTAGAGACATTCTCGAGACCGATCGCATTCACGTCTTTGATGGCGCGATGGGGACGATGTTGTACGCGAAGGGTGTCTACATCAATCGTTGCTATGACGAACTGAATCTATCGAACCCTGATCTGGTCCAGGAAATCCATACCGAGTACCTACGCGCCGGCGCCGACATCATTGAGACCAACACGTTTGGTGCGACGTCTTACAACCTCAATCAGTACGGCCTCGCCGACAATCTTCGCGAAATAAACATTAACGCCGCGCGCATCGCCCGGGCTGCGGCCCAGGACCGTGCATACGTTGCCGGCGCAATTGGTCCACTTGGTTTACGAATTGAACCCTATGGCCCAACGTCGTTTGACGAGGCGAAAGATTTATTTAAGGCGCAGGCCGAAGCGCTGATCGAAGGCGGCGTTGACCTTTTCATCATCGAGACTTTTTCGGACGTGTCTGCCATGCGCCAGGCCATTCGTGCAGTTCGCGAAGTTAGCGATTTGCCAATCATCGCGCAGATGACGATTCAGACGGACGGCAACACGTCATTTGGTACTACTCCCGAATTGTTCACCGCGCGTCTGGATGAATGGGGCGCGGATGTTATCGGTCTCAACTGTGGCGTCGGTCCAGCAATCATTTTGGCCGCACTGGAAAAGATGCGTGCCGTGACCAGCAAGAAGTTGGCAGCCCAGCCCAACGCCGGCTTGCCCCGTGATGTTCAGGGCCGGCAGTTCTACATGTGCTCGCCAGAGTACATGTCAAAATTCGCCAAGCGATTTATTCAAGCCGGCGCCAAGTTCATTGGCGGCTGCTGCGGCACCACACCGGCTCATATCAAGCTGATCTCGGACGCCGTCAGGGCTGCTTCACCTCGCGCACAAAAGGTCGTGATGACTTCAGGTGCTTTGGCCCACATTTCGGACTCTGCGCCTCCTGATTTGAAAATCGTGCCTCCTGCTGAACGTTCAAAATGGTCGCGCAAAATCGTTAATGGCGAGTTCGTGACCTCAGTTGAAGTGCTACCGCCGAGAGGTGTCGACGCACAGAAGACGCTCGATTCGATTCGCTTGTTAAAGGATGCCGGTGTCGACGGCGTGAACATTCCCGACGGAGCGCGCGCGCAATCACGCATGAGCGCACTGGCGACGGCGGTGCTGGTCGAGCAACAGATTGGAATAGAGTCAGTACTTCATTATTGCTGTCGCGATCGCAATCTTCTCGGCATGATGTCCGACTTATTAGGAGCAGCGGCGCTCGGCATTCGCAATCTACTGTTGATAACTGGCGACCCGCCAAAGATGGGCCCGTATCCTGACGCGACTGCAGTCTTTGATATCGACGCCATCGGCCTGACCAACATGGTCAGCAAACTAAATCACGGATTGGACATCGGCAATAATCCAATTGGGCAACCGACCGCTTTTTGTATTGGTGTCGGCGTTAATCCGGGCGCGATTAATCTGGATGAAGAGATTCGCCGGTTCGAATATAAGGTTGAGGCCGGGGCGCAGTATGCGATCACTCAGCCGGTCTTCGACACGGAGCAATTACGAGATTTTATTAAGGCGATCGAACACGTCAGGATTCCCATCGTTGCCGGCATCTGGCCGCTGGTTTCTTACCGCAACGCGGAATTTCTTCATAACGAGGTGCCGGGTGTTCGCGTGACGCCTTCGATCATGGAACGGATGCGCGCTGCTTCAGCGATTAGCAAAGAAGCCGGGCGCGACGAGGGTTTGAAAATCGCGCGCGAATCATTGCTCGAGGTGCGCGACATTATTCACGGCGTGCAAGTCTCAGCGCCGTTTGGGAACGTGAAGTACGCGCTTGAAGTATTCGGCGCTCTTGGCGAATTCGAACAACGCCACGCCTCGTCCTCAAGCAACTAGTGCTTCTCTGCCAGCACCGTTTCCGCCCTCTTCAAGTCCTTCGAGATCTTTGCTCGTTTAGTTTCCGACTCTTTTATGATCTGGGCGGCAATTGCGAGCTTGGCGTTATCTGTGGTGGCTTTGAACGAGCGTGTGCGCCAGTTCGTCACCATCTCCGCTTCTAATTCACGCAACTCATAGAATGCTTTGTAATGAGCATTGCGCAGCGCACCGCCCGGATTGACGCCATCGATCAAAACACAAGCACTCGCAATAGCCCCTGCGAACAGAGGCACCGCGTCCCATTTGTAATGCGCGAAAATTCCCGCCGCCACCGAAGCGATGATCGCGGGAATCTTGAGCGCCCAGAAGCGAATCGCATCGTTACGCGAGTCCTTCTTGTTGCCGATGGCCCAGTCCTCTAAGTCTCGCAACTGCGAAACTAGAATTTCGGGCATCTCGTTGGATACAGCCGGGGTCGGGGCGACTTTTAGTCTGCGAGCGGGTGTGTGCGCCGGCATGACCATGGATTGAACGTTGACCTGAAAACCTGGAGGCTCCAAGGCGGCCTGCCCAAGAACGTCCGGCGGTGGCGCCACCGACCGGGCCGGCAACGTGGAATTAAGTGCGACCGGCTGTATAGACGGCAAATTTGCTGGGGCTCCCGCGCCTGGCCGGCCACCAGTGGGATTGAATGGACTTTTCATAACACCTCCGAACGATGAAGAACCTCACTGTTGATTGGCAAAACCGGTGAAGCGCAACCAGTGGGTCGTTTCGAAAAAGGTTTGAGAACGGATACGAGGAACGCGAGGATAATAAATACGAATTAGTATCGGGTCAAACTTTTTTTGAGTGAAGTTAGCGCAGGATGTGTTTGAACGCCGCGTCCAGTTCAGGATACTTAAAAGAATAACCCGAGTCGTTCAGCCGCATTGGTTGAACACGCTGGCTCCCCAACAATAGCGCTTCGCCCATTTCGCCAAAAACTAATCGCACTGCAAAAGCTGGTATCGGAAACAGGGTTGGACGAGACAACGCTCTACCCAACGCCTTGGTAAATTCACTGTTCCTGACCGGGGACGGCGCGACAAAGTTAACTGGTCCATCAAGTGATTGATGGCCCAAAGCAAATTGCAACGCGCCGACGACATCGTCGAGCGCAATCCAACTCATCCATTGTTTGCCGCTGCCGATCTTTCCGCCGACACCCATGCGAAAAGGGGGCAGCATCTTTTTTAGTGCTCCGCCTTTCTTGTCGAGGATGATTCCAAAACGGCAATTCACTACACGAATTCCCTTTTGCTTCGCCAGCGCCGCGGCGTCTTCCCATTCAGTGCAGACTTGCGAAAGAAAGTCGTCTCCCGGCGCACTCGCTTCCGTCAGCAGCTCGTCGCCGCGATTTCCGTAAAAGCCGATTGCGGAAGCGCAAATAAAACTTTTTGGCGGGTGAGCAAGATTCGCGAGCGCGTCGCCCAGCAGACGCGTGCCGCGCACGCGGCTGTCGCGGATTTTTTGCTTCTTTTCTTCAGTCCAACGGCCTTCGGCGATACTCTCGCCGGCGAGATGCACTACCGCGTCAAAACCTTCCAGCTGAGCGAGCGCGATACTGTAGCGATCGGGACTCCATTCCACCTCATGATCGCCCGGCGCATACCGAACCAGTCGAAACACATCATGACTCTCGCGCTCCAGCGCTTCAATCAACGCCGTTCCAACCAGGCCATGTGAACCACTAATCAGAATTTTCATTCGAGTTGTAGCGCAAACTTAATTTTGCGATCCGTGCCGTTCTTACTGCGACTTCTTAAACACGCCGACTAAAATTAGCACCCACGACTGATTGCAACTCTTGGTCGCTGCAAGAGCGCTTTCATCTTCTCTAACAGTCTGTTTTCCTGCTTGTCTTCGCAAGAGAAACGAGTAAAATCCGTCCGTCATCGATTGCTTTGCCTTTCAATTTAGCATAGCAACCCTGCCGGTCATCACCTGCCGCCTATAGCTTTCGCCCTTCGGAACACTGAACGTCGTGCTTCGCCCCGGACGCGCTTTTTTTGTGCTACTACTTGCGACCTGTTTCTGTCTGCTCGCCTGGCAAAGCGCGCGGATGCAGTCGCCGCTGCGCCGCATTACCAATACTACCGAAGAAAGCATCAACCTAAATCCGGCGCTCAGTGGTGACGGGCGCATCGTCGCGTTTGAATCGACCGAAGACATCGCGCACGCAGGAGGGGCGGAAAGCTTTCGCGCCATTCGAGCAAATGTGGGGATCGATCCACCCACATTTCTGCAAATGGGCGCCACGCGTGCGCCGGCTGCCGGTGTTTCTCAGGACGGTTCACGAATCGTTTTTGCCTCCAAAGACGATCCGCTGGGTACGAATGGCGACGGCAACTCGGAAATTTTTTTATACGACGGCGCGAAGTTAATTCAGATCACGAATACCTCACCCGGCGATTCGGCTAATCGCGTTACGAACGGAAACTTTTCTCCATCAATCTCTGACGATGGCCGCTTTATCGCTTTCTCTTCCAACCGGCAATTAGCCGGCCAAAACGCGGACGCGAATCTTGAAGTCTTCATCTACGACGTCATCGCGCAAAGCTTCACGCAACTGACAACTTCCAACGGTGTGGTGGGTTCAACGGACGCGAAGATTAGCGGCAACGGAAACGAAGTCGCTTACATTTTCGATGGCGCCGCCACGCCCGGCTCAAACCGCAGTCTGCTGATTAAGTCGCGTAATGGTCTGACAGCCGCGCGGACCCTCGCGCAAAACATTGCGTTACTTGCGTTGACGTATGGCAGGGCGATTAGCGATGACGGTCTGCGCGTCGTGTGGTCAGCCCAAACTGCTGCAAACACGACCCAAGTGTTTTTGTACGATGGGCGGAGCGGCGGCATCACGCGGCAGATTACCTCTCTTTCTTCAAGAGTTACCGAAGTCCCTCTACATCCAACTATTAGCGGTGACGGGTCGCGGATCGCATTCGCAACGCGTCGCATTGTGTCCGGCGCCGGTAGTAATTTGGATGGTAGTGTCGAGCTTTACACCTATGACATTCCATCTTCAAGTTTTGGCCGCGTCACGAATGTGTCGTCTTCAAGTGCGACCGCTGACGTGGTCTCCTCGTTGAGTGACGATGGAAATGTGATCGTCTTTAATTTTCCGCGCATTCTGTCGGGTGGTCTGACAAACGCGGACCTCGCCAACAACTCGGAAATATACGTGACCGGCACGCCTGCCCGCCCGGCATTTGGCCAACTAACCGTTCTGAATGGTGCATCCTTCGGTCATGAGCCATCGTCGATGAAGGCAGTTGCACCCGACAGTATCGCTGCGGCGCTGGGAAACAATCTTGCAAATACGACTGAGCAAACGCAGCGGCAAACTAACGGCGACTTCCCGACGAACGTTAACGGCACCACGGTCACTGTAAACG
Organism: Pyrinomonadaceae bacterium; assembly: GCA_035275045.1. Taxonomy (GTDB): domain Bacteria; phylum Acidobacteriota; class Blastocatellia; order Pyrinomonadales; family Pyrinomonadaceae; genus PSRF01. The sequence continues at coordinate 1,795 of DATENN010000097.1, read as the reverse complement.
GACGCGCTGCCCAAATATTTTTTGTTTCGCCGACGCAGATCAACTTTTTAGTTCCCGCCGCCACGGAACTGGGCGCTGCCGAAGTCGTCGTTACCAACCCGGACGGATTTCCCAGTCGCGCAACAGTCACAACGCTGCGAGCTGCTACCGGCGTCTTTACTTTTCCCGGCGACGGCACTGGCGAAGGTGTGATTTTGGACGCGGATACCTTGCAACGCGGCCCGTTCGATCCCAGCAGCGGAAACTTGCGGCTAATCATTTTTGGCACCGGAATTCGCAATGCTGCCTCGGTCTCAGCTACGGCCGGCGGACGACCGCTGACAGTTGAGTCATTCATGCCGACACCGAACATGCCCGGCATGGACGAAGTTCATGTCTTAGTGCCCAGCGATTTAAGAGGCGCAGGAAAAGTAGATCTGGTGGTGCGCGCTGACGGTCGCGACAGCAATCCCGTCACAGTTGAGTTCAGTGGCGACTCGCGGCGCGACATAATGATCAACGAGTTTCTGGCCCATCCTCCCGATGGCAGCGCCGGCGATGCAAATCACGATGGCGTGCGTGACTCGGGTGACGACGAGTTTATCGAGCTCGTAAACACAACCACGCACGATATCGATCTGACCGGTTATCGAATCCTGACTCGTAGCAACACGGTCGTCACGGATACTACCAGACACGAATTCGCTGCCGGATCTATTTTGCCCGCATGCACAGCCGTCGTCGTTTTCGGCGGCGGCAATCCAAACGCAAGCAATGCTGTGTTCGGCGGAGCGCAAGTCTATGAAGCGCAGACCCGGAGTCTCGGCTTAGTAAATTCGGGCGGGGTCATCACGCTGGCCGATCGTTCCGGCAGCACCGTTGACTCGATCGCATACGGCGGCTCGACTGGATTGAACGGCGATGCCAATCAATCCTTGACCCGTGCGCCGGATATCACCGGACCATTTACATCACATTCCTCGGCGAGCGGGAGTGGCGGCCATCTCTTCAGTCCGGGAACGAAATTGAATAACGATCCGTTCGCGCTCTGCTCGCCCATTACCCGCATTGAGGTCTCGCCCGCGACGGCTTCGATCGACGTTGATGAACATCAGCAATTTACCGCACGTGCTTTCGACGCAGGCGGAAATGAAGTATTTGGCGTCGTCTTTACCTGGACATCAAGCAATCCGAGCGTCGCCGGTATCGATCAAAACGGATTGGCGACCGGCTTCGCGCCGGGCACGTCAGAAATTCGCGCGCAAGGCCGCGGCGTCACTTCGGCGCCTGCCGTGCTCACTGTAAATACAGTACCGCCGGTACTGACCAGCGTGACTATCTCACCGTCGTCCGCAACTATTGGCGTCGGCGAATCTCAAAAATTCACGGCGCAGGCAAAGGATCAATTCGGAAATGATATCGGTGGCGTGACTATTTCCTTCGCGTCGAACAACACGACGATAGCGACTGTTGATTCGGTAAGCGCGACGTCAAGCACCGGGTCCGCAACGGCAACAGTAACTGGACGCGCAAGCGGAAGCGCTCAAATAACCGCGACCGCGAATAACGGCAGTTCCAACGTCACCAGTAGCCCCGCGATACTGACGGTAGAGCCCGGTGCCGGTCAGGTTTTAATCAGCGAGTTTCGCACTCGTGGTCCATCAGGCGCGGCGGACGAATTCGTTGAAATTTATAACCCAGCGACCTCGACGGTTGTGATCGGCGGGTTAAAGATTCGCGCCTCGAACAATGCCGGAACGGTCAGCGACAGGGTAACCATTCCGGCAGGCACCACTTTGGGATCAGGTTGTCACTA
>DATENN010000096.1:0-9080 GCA_035275045.1 Pyrinomonadaceae bacterium | reverse complement strand
AGCAACAAGTGTTCAGGCTCGATGGCCGGCGCGCCGAACTGCGACGCTTCATAACGAGCGAAAAAGATAACCCGGCGTGCTTTTTCGGTATAGCGTTCGAACATTTGGTTCTAATAGCTGAAAGACCCTAATGATTATCATGCCGGGCGAAGGACGACTCGCCCGGCACGGCGGCATTATAACCTAACACTAAGAGTGCCAAAAGCTTTGTTTAGTTCGCCGATTGGAAAGTTAGCCGATTTGCGACTGCAAGCGGGCGGGCTCGGACAATTTTCCGTCGTCCAAGAGGTAACGCAACCAGAAAGAACTCGACCTTCAGGTTCTTGATCAATTACTGATGGGTGGACACTTCCTGGTATCTTCGGGACGATTCACTGGCAACAGCTTTTCCAAAGCCGGCTCATCCGTCGCAGTCGCGTCCCGCTCAGTTCGCAATTCATAGATCGTTTCCGTAGTCTTCCGAAAACGAAAGTGCTGCTGCAAACCAACAATCGCGGGAATCTCATCGCGCTGCCAGCCGCACGGCAACCACCAACGCGGATCGGCATCGAGAAAAACTCGCTGGCCTGCCGTCAAATGCCGATCTATTACACTTACTAACTTGTCGCCAGGCCAACCACCGCCGGTTCCGATCGTTTGCCACTCACCGAGTCCGATTGCCTTCCAGTAATTGACCGCCACCGTTTGCGCGCCGGATATCATCACTGCGTCACGCGGCAGTTTCGCCAACGCATACCGGTAATCTCTGCTCATCGCTCGCCGCGCGATGAACTGCTTGCTGGCTGGTCGTAGCAACAGAGTAAACACTATCGCCAGCGTTAACATCAGCGTCACCGTCGCGACCAAAGCGTTTCGCCTGGTGCGCAACGGCCGTCGCAGTACGCGTAAAGTGAAATCTGCCGACAGTGGAATCAGCGCCGGCAAACCGGTGAGAAAATACCGCCAGTTAACGGCCGTGCTGTAGTTCAGAAACAAAAGCAAATCCGCAAACAGTCCAACGCACGCAAGCAGGAGCAATGGCGAGATGCGTTGCCTGCGCCACTCGCTGTATATCGCAGGTATTAGCGAGAGAAAAACCAACGGGGCGCTGACGAAAAAATACGCGAAGAAAGGTCGCAGGTTTGCGATGGTGACTGGATGCCGCGCGATTTCCTCGGCCATCGATTGACGCCATCCAAACCAAACCGCGCGGTAATGCACATCCGTCAGGTACCAGTATCCGAACCAAACCAGCGCACAGAAAAGAAAAACCACCAGCGAGCCGGCGATAATCAGAATCTCGCGCCGCTTTGATCTCCAACCGCAAACAAAAGGAGCGAACAATAACCATGGCGCAAAAAAGGCGATTGTCTCGCGCAGGTTTACTCCAAATCCCATTAGCGCTGCTCCCGCGAACACGAGCCACGCGCGTCGTTGCGTCAAACCGCGGTAATGGATGATTAAGGCGAGCGCTAAGAACAATACCGACGGCACGTCGGTCATTACTTGTCCACCGTAAAGCACAAACACAGGCGAGAACACCAGCAACAATGCGGCAAGCGTCGCCGAATACAGCGAACGAGTAAGATCGCGCGCCAGTACCCAACACGCAATGATCGCCAGCGGCGCCTGGGCCACCACCGCGTATTTAAAAATCAGGTAGGCGTTTTCCGGTTGGACATTAAAGAGGCGATGCGCGACTTGATAGAGCGCATGGTTTTCAAAGATGAAAAGATTGCGGCCCAGCGCCATCGAGGACGGATAACCGGCTAACGACAGGATGGTGTAATCCAATCCATCCCAATCGCCGATGAAGGGATCGACAAACCACAACACGAACACGAGTCCGAGCAGTGCGGGAATGGACCACCACAGCCATGTATTCCAGAACGATGATTCAGAATGTAAGTCAAATCGTGACGGCGACGCGCCGGAAATGATGTCAGACGTTGGGCGCGTGCTTGTCGCTGTTGGTGTCGGATTCAACGAGTTGGTTTTTTGCTGAACTCTCAGGTCGTTTGACCATTTTCACGCGATTACCCTGCGCATTGTACTCAACTTCATCCATGATGTTGTAAATAAGCAATACGCCACGCCCTGATGACTTGAAAAGATTTGCCGGATCGCGCGGGTCGGGAATCGTCTGGACGTCAAAGCCTTCGCCCTCGTCTTCAATAGTGAAACAAGCTTCACCAGGTGAGAGGTCCGCGCCTACTCGCACGAGTTTTGTCGGATCATTTTTGTTACCGTGCTTGACCGCGTTAACAAAAGCTTCGTCCAGCGCTACGTAAAGGTTCGAACCTTCTGCCGCAATCAGTCCCAGTTTTGCGACCCGCGCAATCAAATACTGCAGCACGCCGCTCATGAGTCCTAAATCGCTCGGAAGTTCGAATTCGATTTTTTCGTGAGTATGAGAAAGCAAACCATTATCGTCCAGATGCCGCAGTTTGCATGAGAGCGTCTGGTCCACTATCTCGCGCAGGTCGCCCGCGGGATACGTTCGGTCGCGAAAAGTATTGGCTCCGACCTTGAACGACTTAACTATTGTTGGCGCAGTTTTACTATTGGCGGGTGCGGCTGAATGATTAAGTTCAAGGTCAGAGGCCGCATCGCCATTCGCGCTTATCTCTTCCGCAAGGTCACTAATTATCAAATCAAAATCCTCAAGATCCTTTCGCCGCAACGCCTCTTGCCGATCACTCGTCGTGACGACTTGATGACCCAGTGACGCCAGAGCGGAAGACAGCATGGCGCGCGGTCCATCGCAATTATCGATGATTAGGATCCTGCGTTTCTGCAACCTCGCTCCGTTCTTGAAGACTTAGAGATAAGGGAGAGTCAGATGCGTCCGCGTACGGATTGGCGCCATCTAACGCACATTACGACAAATCCGGCCACGGCGTTCGAAATATATCACCGCCTGGAGTAAAGCGGTAAGCGCAAAGGGGCGGCGCTAACTTCGACGGCGGCTTATGCGTTTCCGTCTCCGCGCTTTGCTCCTTGCGCTTAGCCCGTTGCGCTTCTTATTTGCTCTTTGCTATTTGCGCGTCGCCCTTTGCGCTTTGCGGTGTCGCCGCTAAACTACGCGTCCGATCCATGGGCAAGAGTAGTAAATTCAAAACTTCGTTGGAATATACGGCCGCGCGGACCATGTTGTTTGCGCTTGGCGCGTTACCGCGCCCGCTAGCCGTCAAAACCGGGGTGGGCGTGGGCAAACTTGCTTATCGCCTGGCGGGAAAGCTCAGAAAAACGGGTGAACGCAATCTTGAGCTTGCCTTTCCCGAGCTTGATTCGGCCGCGCGCGCGCGCCTACTACGCGGTAGCTTTCAAAGTTTAGGGCGACTGCTGGGCGAGTTCAGTCAACTTCCGAAGGCCACACCCGAATCCTTACGAGAACTCATCGAGTACGACGAAGTCGGCCTGGCGCATTTGCGCGAGGCGGAGAGAAATAAGCGCGGCGTTATTTTCCTGACAGGTCATCTGGGCGTTTGGGAACTACACAGTTTCGGCTGGTCTGCGTTGGAATATCCGCTGAGCTTTTTAGTGCGGCCGCTGGACAATGAGCGCGTCGAGGAAATGGTCGAAGCGATCCGAACGAGATTTGGAAATCGCGCCATCGACAAGAAGAGCGCCGCCCGCCAATCGCTGCGCGTTCTGCGCGAGGGGGGCACGCTGGGAATTCTTTCCGATCTAAACACGCAGCCGAACGAAGGTGTCTTTGTTCCCTTCTTTGGCAAACTTGCTTGCACCACCGCGGGCATAGCGACCCTCGCATTGAAAACCGATGCTGTTGTGATACCGACTTGCGCAGTTTGGGATGAACACAGGCAGCGCTATTTCTTTCACGGCGATCCTCCCGTTGAGTTAGTTCGCACGGGTGATCACGCGAAGGATATCGAAGTGAACACTGCTAACTTTGCCGCTGCGATCGAACGCATGGTGCGCCTGTATCCTGACCAATGGCTTTGGATCCACAAGCGCTGGAAGACGCGACCGCCGGGTGACGCCGAAGTTTATTAATTCGGTGTGCTGCCAAAGCGGCGCCTTCCTTGATTTCAGGTCAACGAACTTGACCGGTGGTCTGGTAAACTCAACGCTCAATGCAAGCTTCCGCCGAACAAGAATTCAAGGGCGCGCGGCCGACTGAACAGACGTTAGCTCGCGCCTATCAGTTTGCCGATCTGTCGTCGTACTCAGCAAAGGATCGTTTGCTGATCTCTGCTGCCGATCTCGCGTTTTATTTTTTGATTAAAGTGATTGGGCGCACCGTGCGGTGGCATGTCGAGGGCTGGGAAAATTGGGAATCAGCCAACACTGGTCACATTCCGATCTATGCGTTCTGGCACAATCGCGTTTTTCTTGCGACGTATTTTTGGCGCAACCGCGGCATCGTGGTTATGACCTCGCAAAGTTTTGACGGCGAATACATCGCGCGGTTCATTCAGCGTTTTGGGTATGGTGCGGCGCGCGGATCGAGCACTCGCGGCGCCGTCGGTGCTGTCGTTGAGATGGCGCGGTTAATGAAGGCCGGGCGGCCAACGGCATTCACGATTGATGGGCCAAAGGGTCCTCGCTATGTCGCGAAGATGGGTGCGGTGCTGCTGGCTAAGAAAACGGGGCAACCCATCCTGCCATTTACGATAATCGCCGACAAATTTTGGGAAGCGAAAAAAAGCTGGGATGGTTTTCAGGTTCCAAAGCCGTTCACGCGCGCGCAGGTCAAGATCGCGCCGCCCATTTTTGTACCGCCGGACGCTGACGAAGATATGCTGAGCGCAAAGCGGGATGAGTTTCAGTCCACGCTCGACAGCCTCGATTAAGTGCGTTCGCAAATCTCAAATCTGCGCAACCTGAAGATCTCAGGTTTTCGGATCTGAGATCTCAGATCTGAGATCTCAGATCTCAAATCTGAGGGCCAAGAATCTGAGATCCTGAGATCTAAGAATCTGAGATCTCTCGTGTGGCCCTCGCTCGACCGCTTTGTTTTACCTCCATCCTTAGTTATCTTAGTTTCTCTGCACTTTCCCCTTATTTCGATCCTGAGGAGCAAGGAAATGAAGTCATTTTGTGCACTAATCCTGGGTTTATTCGTTTTCGGTTCGACACAGGCGCAGGCCCTAAAGCCGCCAAAAGAAACTGCTCTCGATCGCTTTCTTCGTTACGCGAAGATCGATACGCAATCGGCTGAGGATCAGACGACTGTGCCCAGCACGAAAAAGCAACTCAATCTTGCAAACCTCTTGGCGAAAGAGCTCAAGGATCTCGGCGCGCAAAATGTCCGTGTAAGTGAATTCGGAATTGTCTATGCCACCGTACCCGGCAATCTTGCTGATAATTCCAAGGTTCCTGTTCTCGGTTTCATTTCCCACATGGACACTTCGCCGGCAGTTTCTGGAGAGAACGTCAACCCGATCATTCACAAAAACTATCAAGGCGGCGACATCGTGCTGCCAAAAGATCCGACGCAGGTAATTACCGTAGAAAAGAATCCTGTGCTCAAGGAACTGATTGGCGACGACATTATTACCGCGGATGGCACCACGCTACTTGGCTCCGACGATAAATCGGGCGTGGCCGAAATCATGACGATGATCGACACGTTTATGCAGAACCCTCAACTCAAACACGGCACAATCGCAGTTGCCTTCACACCCGACGAGGAAGTTGGCGGCGGCATCGAAAAATTCGATGTGGCCGGCTTTGGCGCAAAGCTCGCCTACACTGTCGATGGCGAATCGCTTGGTGAAATCAGTAATGAGACGTGGAGCGCGCGCACTGCCACTGTTACTTTCCAGGGCAAGAGCACACATCCGGGCACGGCGAAAGGGATCATGGTTAACGCGATGTACGCCCTCGGCGATTATCTCGGCCGCTTTCCACATGACATGCTGCCGGAAACTACTGAAGGCCGCGTCGGGTTTGTTCATCCCTACACTGGTGTCGCAGACGTCGAGCAATCAAGCGTGAAAATTCTGTTAAGAGATTTCGATGTGAGCGGGTTGGACGCTAAAGAGAAAATGCTGCGCGACATGGTGACGCAGACGCAGGCGAAATTTCCTGACGTAAAAATCTCAATGGACGTCAAAGAGAATTACAAAAACATGAAGGAAGTGCTGAAGGATTTCCCGCAGCTTACCGACAACGCTATCGAGGCGGCAAAGCGAGCGGGAGTCAAAGCCTATATCAAACCAATTCGCGGTGGAACGGATGGATCGAACCTGACTTTCCGTGGACTGCCGACGCCGAACTTATTTACCGGCGGCACCAACTTTCACGGCAAACTGGAATTCAATTCGCGACGTGGGCTTGAGAAGTCAACTGAGACTTTGATCAACCTTGTGCGCATCTTTGCGGAGAAGTGAGTAATCAAAGTAAGCAGGTCAGTACCATGGTGCGGTAGCGTGTGGGTCGCCGGATTGTCCGTCTCATCGTCAATGCAATCTTCGCAAAAGGCCCGCCGCGCGCCCTTATGACGACGACACTTAAAAAGTTCCGCAGCGGTTATGTGGCCCTCGTTGGTCGGCCGAACGCCGGCAAATCGACACTCTTAAATAAACTTGTCGGTCAAAAGATCGCTGCAGTTTCGGATAAGCCGCAGACCACGCGCTTTCGCATTCAAGGCGTAATCACTGAACCCAGCGGACAAATTGTTTTGGTCGACACGCCCGGCGTCCACCGCCCGGGCTATGAGATGAACCGCAGGATGATGGCGACGGTGCAGGACGCGCTGCTCGGCGTTGACCTGGTTTGCTTGATTCGCGATGCCTCCGTTTCCACCGGCGCCGGCGATCGCTTTGTGTTGGAACTGGTACAAAAATCCAGAAAGCCCGCGCTGCTATTGCTCAACAAGATTGACAAGTTGAAAGAGAAATCGGCGTTGTTGCCGTTGATTGACTGGTACCGGCAGCAATACGAGTGGGACGAGGTAATTCCGATTTCGGCTTTACGAGAACAAGTTGTCGATTCGATCCCGTCGGAAATGATCAAGCACCTGCCTGAAGGCGATCCAATTTTTGCAGATGACGAATTGACCGACCAATCGATGCGCAGTTTGGCTTCCGAAATCGTGCGCGAAAAGATTCTGAAGCAAACTGGCGAGGAAATTCCTTACGTCACCGCCGTCGTTACTGAAAAGTGGGAAGATGTGCGGGAAGATTTTACTCGCATCCACTGTGCGATCTTTGTTGAGCGCGGGTCGCAGAAAAAAATCGTGATTGGAAAAGGGGCGAGCCGTCTAAAACAAATCGGGACGGAGGCGCGGATCGAAATCGAACAGTTGCTGGGCCATCGCTGCCACCTCGAGTTGTTCGTCAAGGTCGAAGAAGAGTGGCGAAACAAAGATCATCTGTTGGATGAAATGGGAATCCATTAGCAGCCACCAGTATTGACTCATTCATGTGGTATGCACTCGATCTTGATGTGATTCCCGAAGCCCAGGAAGCCGTTGCATACGGGTTGATGGAGGCAGGCGCGGCCGGGACTGAAGTTAACGGAATCGCGCTTTTGAAAGTTACCGGATATTTCGATCACCTTCCGGATCGAGAAGACGTCCGTGCAACCTTATTTGCGGCACTGCAAATTTACGATATGCCGACGTCGGCGATTCGCGAGATGACTGTGCGCGAGGTCCCGGATCAGGATTGGCTGGGCGAATGGAAAAAGTCCTGGCAGCCAGTCGCCGTCGGAGAACGTTTCCTCATTGCGCCCCCGTGGTCAGAAATTTCTGACGCGGACAACCGGATCGTAATCCGGATTGAACCCGGGATGGCATTCGGCACCGGCACGCATGAAACGACTCGCTTGTGCTTAAAAGCAATTGAAAAGTATTTCAGCGGTGGAAGTTTTCTTGACGTCGGTACGGGTACGGGAATCCTGGCGATTGCTGCCGCGAAATTGTTTCCCGAAGCCCGCATCGAAGCGATCGACACGGATGCCGTCGCGATCGAAATCGCCCAGGAAAACGCGCGCCTGAACGATGTTGTGGACCAAATATCTTTTCGAGTCGGAACGGTCACGCATCCAACCGCATCGGCAGATGTTGTATGCGCGAATTTAACTGCGGATGTGATCACAGATTTGCTTCCAAAACTGCTCGACGCTACATGTGGGCAGTTGCTCTTGTCGGGAATTCTCGAGACGCAGTTGGAATTCGTTCTCACTCACCTGCAACAGCGCGAAGTGAACGATGCAATCGAAGTCAGTCGTGACGGTGAATGGGTCGCGATAGTCGTGTAGTAACACGCGCGTAGGACAGACTTTAGTCTGTGTTTGGCGTAGCACAGACTTTAGTCTGTGCCACCTGTTACGAATCATCACAGACTGAAGTCTGTGCCACTGTTAAGAATCATCACCGACTGTAGTCTGTGCCACCTGTTAAGAATCATCACAGACTGAAGTCTGTGCCACTATTAAGAATCACCACAGACTGAAGTCTGTGCCACTGTTAAGAAGCATCACAGACTGAAGTCTGTGCCACTGTTAAGAAGCATCACAGACCTAAAAGTCTGTGCCGCTACCTAAAATGACGCGTCGCCGCTTTTATGCACCACCGCCGGCATTTCACAAACACAGCGTTACGCTGGTGGAGGATGAAGCACGGCACTTGCGCGAAGTGTTGCGTTTGAAAGCAGGTAATGACGTTTATGTATTCGACGGCGAAGGCAAAGAGTTTCTGGCCAGGATAAAAGAGAGCCGTCGCGATAGCGCTCTGCTCGACATCCTGGAAGAGGTCGGGCCGGCGCGGTCGGAATCTCCATTGAAGCTGACTATTGCAATCGCGCTTTTGAAAGGCGAGAAATTTGATTTCGTCGTTCAGAAAGTCACTGAGCTCGGCGTGATCGCAATCGCTCCATTGATAACTAAGCACGCAGACATTCGTTTACGAGATGAGTCGGACGCCGGCAAGCGCCTCAAACGATGGCAACGCATCGCGATGGAGGCGGCAAAACAATCGGGACGGGCTGTAGTGCCGGCCGTTTCGGCGCCGGCACTGTTTGAGACTTTCATCACCCAGCAAAAAGGCAAGTGCGTTATGTTTTCCGAACGCGACGGTCAGCCATTCGCGACTCTCGAAGAGTCCAGCCACTTCATCGCAGTAATTG
>DATENN010000095.1:0-3182 GCA_035275045.1 Pyrinomonadaceae bacterium | reverse complement strand
GCCCAGATTCGGAAGCTCGAAGCGCTCAACATCGCCTTTGCATATTCCTTTGAAATGCTCTTTGACACGCGCCGCAGTGACCTCGCGGCTCAGAATTGGAAAATACTGATCGCGCAACGCGATTAGGCCAACGTTGGCGGTGTCTCCTTTGTCACCGGAGCGCGCGTGGGCAAGTTTTACGAGTTGGATCTTCATTTACTAGAAAAACAAAACTCAATTTTCCATTTCTGATTGAACATTTAGGCATTTGTCATTTCAGAAGCGGGCGCAAACAACAAACCTCAATAGAAACGGTCATACCTCTATTACGTTAACCTCGGGTTGAATCTCTTTTTTCTCGATCAACGCCGGCCAGTACGCAACGATCTCTTCAACTTTCGGTCGGCCGCCGGCGAAACCAGTCACGCCCGGTGGTCCAGTCAAAACTAACGGGGCGATTTCTTTCGTAAATCTTTCGACGGCTTTACGATCGTTACCGCGGACGCCAACACGAAGCTGCACTTCGGGTATATCTGTTCCCGGTGTTCCAGCGAGCGGGCCATGGGCTGCGTTCGCGCCAACAAATTCGGTAAGCACCTCATCAAATGTTAGACCCAAACGATCGAACCGTTGCCGCAGAATTTTGTCGGCCGCCTTAGCTTTAGCAAACGCGTCGGGCCACGAGTAAACGAGCGTGCCCACTGCTTTGAAACCCGCCGAGTAGCTGATCGAGACTTTGTAAAAGTCGGTCGCTGGTTTCCCTTCAATGCCGAACACTCGCACGCGATCGGGGCCGTCATCCGCCAGACGTATGGTCGAAAAGTCGGCGACGCAATCCGGCGTTATGTACTCGTGCGGATCACCCATCTCATATACCAGTTGCTCTTTGACTGACGGGAGATTGATGCGGCCACCGGTGTTCGCGTGTTTGGTAACCACGAAGGTCGCGTCGGGTGAAACTTCGACGATCGGAAACCCGACGTTGGCCATATCAGGGATCGAGTCCCATTCGTATTGGCAATTGCCACCGGAACATTGCGCGCCGCATTCGATGATATGCCCGGCGATCGTGCCTGCCGCCAATTTGTTCCAGTCGTCGTTGGCCCACCCAAACTCATGAATCAACGGCGCGAGCGTCAGTCCGGTGTCGGTGGCGCGGCCGGTAATCACCACTCGCGCGCCTCGATTCAGCGCCTCGACCATTGGTGCAGCGCCGAGGTAAACATTAGCGCTTTGAATACGATCGCGCACCGTGTCGAGTAGCTCGCCGGTGTCCATGTTTCGTAATTCAACACCACGGCCGAGAAATTCATCCAATCTATCCATGATGTCGTCGCCGGTAACAATGCCGATGTGAACTTTCAGCCCAAGTTCGCGCGCAACATTGCTGACCGCTTCAGCACAACCAACCACGTTCACACCTCCTGCGTTAGCGGTCACGCGAATGTCGCGCTCAACGCAGGCAGGCAAAATTTCTTTCATTAAAGGAACAAAATCCTTCGCGTAACCGGCAGACGGATCGCGCGATTTCTGTTTTTGCATGATCGACATCGTCACCTCTGCCAGATAGTCGAGCATTAAATAATCTATTGGACCACCCTGGACCTGGCGCACCGGCGCATCAGGTAAGTCACCCCAAAAACCCTGGCCCGCTGCTATACGAATTTTCTGTTTCATGTAGAAGATTTAGGGCAAACTTTAGTTTGCGGATATTCCGTGCAGAGCTATCCGATCCAAATCAAAATGAAGTTTGCGTTACGTGCTACACCAGATTCTGCGGTAGTACGAACTGGCCCACGTGTGGTCCATCATTATTCAGTGCAGTCCGCAGACTCAATTCGAGCGCATCGCGCGTCTCTTCCGGAGTGATGACCGCATCGACAAAGCCACGTGCGGCTGCATACTTCGCATCGAGCTCCTTTTCATAAGTCGCGCGCACTGCGCTCATCTGCTGCTCGAGTTCGGCGCTGGGCTCTTCGCCTTTCGCTTTCAGCTTTTCCAATTGACTGCCAAAAACCGCCTGCACTGCAGAATCGCCTTCCATCACACCCATGCGCCCCGTGGGCCAACTGAAAATGAAATCGGGATCGAAACCCTGACCTGCCATTGCGTAATACCCGGCGCCGGATGCGTGATTGATTGTTAGTACGATTTTGGGAACGGATGCGGTGGCCATCGCTTCAACGAATTGAGCGCCCGCCCGGATGATACCTGAGTGTTCAGCCGCCGAACCGACCATAAAACCCGAGACATCCTGAATGAACAACAACGGTGTGCGGTGCCGGCTGCAAGTTTCAATAAAGTACGCGACCTTTTCAGCCGATTCCGTATAGATGATGCCACCAAATCGCGGTGGACCACCTGCGGCGGGCTTAACCAAGCGGCGATCATTGGCAATCACACCCACTTGAATGCCGCGGATGCGCGCGTGGCCGGTGATGATCTCGCGAGCATAGTCAGCTTGAAATTCATCCAACTCGCCCGCATCGATCAAGCAATCAAGCAAATCGCGCATGTTATAGGGCTGTCGATGGTCTTCGGGAACAATCTCGTAGACTTTGTCCGGAGAATACTTCACATCTGAATTTTGCGTGTTTGCCGTCGGGACGCTCGGTGATCCGGTTGTACCAGGAAGCTCGGCCACAAACTCGCGGATCTTTTCAATGCAAGCTTCGTCGTTTTTCACTCGATAATGAGCCACGCCGGAAATTTCGTTATGCGCTCGCGCTCCGCCAAGGGTTTCGTTGTCGATGGTCTGCCCGGTTGCACCTTTCACAAGATTCGCCCCGCCTAATCCCATGAACGACGTACCCTCGACCATGATGATCACGTCCGACAAAGCCGGAAGATAAGCGCCCCCAGCAATACAAGGACCCATCACAGCGGATATTTGCGGCACCTTCAGGTAACGCCGCATGATCGAGTTGTAATAGAAGATGCGCGAGGCGCCGTACTGTCCGGGAAATACGCCGCCCTGGTAAGGCAAATTGACGCCGGCCGAATCAACCAGATAAATGATCGGCACGCGGCATCGTATGGCAATTTCCTGCGCCCGCAGGATTTTTTTTATCGTCTCGGGCCACCACGAACCGGCCTTGACAGTTGCATCGTTGGCCACGACGACAACTTCTCTTCCCTGTACACGGCCAACTACAGTGACCACGCCTGCCGCAGGCGCAGAACCTACTTTGTCGGAGTCCTGA
>DATENN010000094.1:0-4042 GCA_035275045.1 Pyrinomonadaceae bacterium | reverse complement strand
TCCAAGTTCAACCTTACTGAATTCGGCCATCCGACTCAACATATCGCGAGCTTTACTAAGAAAAGCTTCTATCGCAAATCCTTCTGGCAAGTTCTTTTTTACAGCTACCCAACGGGTGTCACTATCCTGATTCGATGCTTTTACAATGATTGCAGAGAAGGCGACCTTTAAGAAATCGCGCACACGTGCGTCGGGGACATCAAATATTAACTTCTTTATGAACGCCAGTTCGTTCTGAATGTGACTTTCAAACCAGTGATCTTTATTACGAAATTCCGGAATCGAACTGCTCGGTATCCGCAGTTTACCTTTGACAACTTGAACCTGATTCCCAACGTCACTAAGGAATTGCGCAATCTTTCGCAGTGAATCCGCGCTAAGCGCCGTGGTCTTTACCCGCGAAATCAAAACTGCAAGAGCATTTGAATCAAATCCAATTCCATGGCGACCGAGGAGATTAGCCTCGACGAGCGTAGTGCCAGAGCCACAAAAAGGATCTATGACGATTTCGTCTTTCCGAGACAAAGCTTCGATGATTCGTCGCGGAATCTGCGGGACAAACTTTGCCGGATAAGGATGAAAGTTATGGGTTAAGTAGTTCTTATCGCGATAAGAGTCGAGGTCAAACTCAATTTGCTCGGGAGTCTGAAGTTCTGCGGACCGAGTGTACGACAACAGCGGCACTTGAGTGGGCATCGAAAGGGTTTACGTTTTTCTGAATGTAAGCAGGTAAGAGTGTCCAATGTTCAGATAGAAATTCTTTGAGGGAAACCCCAAACAAACCAAAGGTCTGAACTTCGTTTGATCATAGATTCTAATATCCCACAGCGTGAGCCCCACACCGGTGCCAATAGATATTAAGTCGCCATGAAAGTTCACATAGGGGACTTTGTTTTTCAAATCGCGATAATCCTTTACCACCCATACCGCGTAGGCTCCCGCTCGCATTACCGTGAGTGTCTCCTTCATTACACTCTGTAATGCGAGAAGGAATTCGTCATAGTTCATGTTGCCAAGGTCTTCACTTCGAGAAGAATATGGGCGTGGATTTGAGATGGGGTTTATCGTCGAGTGCTCGCGCCACTTATACGCAAAATTGCCCTTTACGGACTTGAGAAGAGTGGCATATGGAGGACTCGTTAGAACGAAATCTACCGACTCTTTAGGTATGTGCCTGGATAAATTACGCGCGTCGGCGACAATTACGCGATGGGATAATCCGTTCCGCCGTGCTGGCTTTAGATCCTTCTTGGCAATATCAGCAAAATGCCGATTTAACTCCACGCCAATACCATTTCGCTTCAGTTCCAGTGCGGCATCAAGCGTTGTTCCCACGCCTAAAAAAGGGTCCAGAACCGTTTCATTGGCCTTTGTATAGATTTCAATTTGCTGCAGAGCCAGTGATTTGGGGAAACAGGCTCCATGGTTACGCTGTTTCTCGGGCCGCGTATCCGGATACTCTTGAACGCTTTTGCTGCTTCTCGCCCATTGCGCACCTGTGAGATCGTTAAGTTCCCGCGGCCGGCGGTCTTTTCGTTTACCGAAACAGCCCCGACAAAGACGACGCTGTGCGCGAGCTGTCTGCGGCGGCGCATCAGTCTGCTGATTACAGTCACCGCAATCAAAACGAAGTCGCCTGAGTTCCTTGGGAGGTTGACGATTTGAAATTAGGGTACGATCTAACTCAGGCATTTGTTTTTCTTGCCGCTCGTTTGAACAGTTTAAGATGAAGATGTTATCAGGCGGATCAAGTAATGAATATTATCAAGACTAAGATTGGAAACGTCCGCTGTTACAACCACACTTCACGTGCAAAACGCTCTTAGCTTATATCACGTCTCACGGTTCTTTTCCCAGCAAAGAAACATCATAGTGTGCCATAAGTTCGACCGGACCCCTTATATAGTGTGTGGAATTGGGGGTCATTGGGTCGGTATCGCTCCACCATGACCAGTGGACTCCGGGCTTCGTCAAAGCTGAACTCCAGAATATCGCCGGCTTGCAATCGACCGAAGATTACCGAGTCGCGAAAAGTGAAACGGCATTCAGTGTTGGTTCGAGGATGGCCCGATTCGGGTTCGTAGACAATAAAGCGGGCGTTTGCGTTGCGAGAGAATTTCTTGTCAGTAAACTCAGCCGGGAAGCTAATTTCCCACTGTCGACCCTTGCCTCCAGCATCGGGCTCTTTAGTTTGTCTGAGGGGGCCAAACCAGCGCTTGAATGCGATCGGTATAATGATTTGGCCCGGTGAACTGGTGGTACTGACATCGAAGTTCGACAACACCTTCCAAAATCCTTGTGGAGCCGTTGCCGCGTTTTGCTGCGGCGGCGCAGTCGCCGGGACGCCGCCGGAAGAACCCTTCTTAGGTCGCCAGTGCTCGAGCTTAATGTCTCGCTCTGGCGGTACCAGTAAGTTTTTTGATGAATCGAAAATACCTTCGAGCGCCGGATCGGCTTCAGCGCTTTTGCGGGCGTCGGACTCGCGTTCTTCGGATTCGGCCGAACCCTTTTCGGTGGTTGCTTCATCGGGGAGGACTTTCTTGAGACGCTCCATTAATTCGTCTGTGGTTGCTTCGGCGCATGACGAATTACGATACGTATCAATCTGGGCTACTAAGATGTCAAAAGCTGTCTTATCATTCCGGTCGTTCAAATCAAAATCAACGCGAACATGCGATTCATAATTCGAAAACAGTCCTCCGGCCGTGAGGTTCCCTGAGCCAATTAACACAACAGCTCGATCAACTGAATTGGAAAAGACATACACTTTTGGATGGAATGTCCTTCGCTGAGGTGACTTGTCGTGATAAATGTAGAGATCGTCAACCACTTGTCTTAAGCCCTCAAGCCCTTGCCTAGTTGTTCCTCGATGATCGATGCCCGCTATTACAGTTGACTCTCCACCTGATTTCTTGAAGGCTTGAAGTGCTGAATAAAGCCTCGACACGCCGCTGAACTTAACAAACGCTACGATTGCAACGAATCTGTCAAAAGCTCCGTCCTGACCCGTGAGCAATCTCTTGATCTGATTACCAAGGGCGTTATCAGCGGGGGGAAACGGCTGCGAGATATACTCAACTTTCATAAGTTGCTCAAAGCCTTGCCGGCATTTTTCGGCAACATATCAGATACTGTGCCATAGTCAAGCAAGCCATGAAGGAATTTCCCGGTGGTTTTTCGCACCGCCTTGTGATAAGTATCTGCCGCAACTGGCCTTGTCTTACTTCTTTACCCCTTAAGGAGAAACCATGAACAAGATCAACGTTGGCCGGGCGATTTTGGGAGGATTGGTGACCGGTCTCATCCTGAACATCGGAGAGTTCGTGCTCAACACAATCGTCCTCGGTGCAGACATGGCGGAGTTTTTTAAGCGATGCGGGTTTCCGCCGGAGCCGAGCACAACTTTCATCGCGATCGCTGTCGTTATCACCTTCGTCCTCGGAATTGTGATTGTGTTTGGCTATGCCGCCATCCGGCCACGGTTTGGCCCGGGCGTAAAGACCGCGATCATCGCGGCGCTGTTCGCGTGGATTGGCGTGTATTTGTATCCAAACGTAATCGCCCTCGGTCTGGGTATCATGCCGCCGCGCGTGGCGGTCATTGCGATGGCTTGGGGATTAGTCGAATACATTATCGCCACCGTGGCCGGCGCCGCGGTTTACAAAGAAGCCTGAGACCTCAATCAGTCGCTTGAATTCACTCGCTGTAGTTAATTGCTCTCAGGTCGTCACGTTGTCAGGCGCGCGGCGGCCTCGCACGGGCGGTGATTTACGCCAACTGGCGATCACCGAAGACGGCGCGCTCCTGATCAGCGGCGATCGAATCGAAGCGGTCGGCCGCCGCCGCCAAATTGAAGGCCTCATCCCTGCTGACTGCGAAGTTATTGACGCCGGCCGCCGGGTGGTCATGCCCGGATTTGTGGACGCTCACACTCATCCGGTCTTTGCCGGCACGCGCGCCAATGAATTCGAGCAACGCACTGCCGGAGCCACTTATCGCGAGCTCGCCGCGCGTGGCGGCGGCATACGTTCTACGGTAAGAG
>DATENN010000093.1:0-3980 GCA_035275045.1 Pyrinomonadaceae bacterium | reverse complement strand
TGAAGATGAATTATTCGCGTCCAGGCGGTATTTCGCGTCACCAATTCCGAACGGATGCGACACGGCCATCGCGATTGCCTGCGCTAACGCCGTATTCGCGCCCGGCTGAATTGAACAGGGCATACCGACAACAGCGACGTCTTCGCGCTCGAGCACCTGAACACAACGGCGTATGTACCCGGGAGATGGGGCGGCGTGGGCATCGACGCGGGCGATGATGTTGCCGCGCGCCGCGGCTATGCCAAGATTGAGTGCGTGCGGAATCGCACGAGCAGGATTGTCAACTAGCAAAACATCAATGTTCCGATGCTGCGATATGAAATCGTCGATGACTTCGCGTGTGCGATCGGTTGAACCCCCATCGACAACAACAATTTCATAATGCTCGATGGGATATTGATGCGCGAGATTGGCCAGCGCTTTGCCAATGAACTTTTCTTCATTCAGGCACGGGATAATTACGGACACAGTGTTAGCGTCGCGCGATGCCAACACCGCTGGCGAAAAACTAGTCCTGGACTGTGCTATCGACGTGCTCACGAGATCTCCTGCGGCTGGTGAGTTTTCATTGCAGATACTGATTGACGCACTTGTCGCGCGGCTTCCAACTTCGCATTCAAAATTGTGCTTTCCCGACAAATCGCAGCAAACTTAAGCGCGACTTTTTCCCAACCAAACTGCTGCCGAACTAGTTTGGCTGCTCTCACGGCGAGCTGGGATGCCCGTTCCTGATCCTGCATGAGCCTGACGACCGCAGACGCAAATTCTGCGGGTGAGTCCGCAATCAGCAGCTCGTTGCCGTCGGTAACCGGCAGACCCTCCGCGCCGACCGTCGTCGACACAATCGGTTTTTCCATTGCCATCGCTTCGAAGATTTTCAAACGAGTGCCTCCGCCGACTCGCAAAGGAACCACGTAAACTGCCGCCTGGTCCATGAAGGGACGAACGTCGTCCACGCGACCGGTGACGATGATCGACGAATCGCGCTGAGCCAGTTCAAGCAAACTTGGATAAGGATTGCGACCGACGACCGTTAGGGTGGCGTCAGGAATTTGCCCCTTGATCTTCGGCATAATCTCTTCAGTGAAATATCGAATACCGTCCTCGTTCGGCAGCCAATCCATTGAACCCGTAAACACCAGGTTGTGTGGCGTCGGCGCTTGCGGATGTAAGGGTCGGAAGAAATCGGTATCGACTCCAGTTGGAACATCGAAGACCACTGGCACGCCATATTCGTGCTCGATCTGTTCCCGGTCTTCTTTGGATACGGCTATGACCGCGGCGAACCGGCGACAGGAAGCGGCTTCGAACGCTTTCATTTTTCGCCATTGCAAGTAGAGATACAGCTTTTTTAGTGGATTCCTCGTGACTTGATAATGCCGTTTCCAGATCATCGCTTCGACGTTGTGTTGAAATAGAATCGCGGGAGCGGACAGTTCGCATGGAATGTTTGCTGCGGGCGCCAGAAAGTCACAGATCACTACGTCACAATTTTTTGCGCAGCGCTCAACTTGTGCGTTCAGAGTACGCGACACGTATTTTTTGACGGCGTAAGGAAGCGGCGAGAACAAATTCGCCACCAGCTCTGCATAAAATCCAATCGAAAACTTATCGCGCTGCCGGTACGGCACCGTGATCAATTCATGGCAGTATTCACTTGCGTGATGACGCGCGTCTGCCGTCGCCAGGCCGTCATCCAACGTCAAATATGTGATGTGATGGTCTCGCTTGAGCTGCTTCAGCATATTGTAGGTGCGAATCTTTCCGCCCTTATCAACCGGATGAAGAAGTTCAGTTTTGACCCACAGAATTTTCATGAGTTTAAGCGTGCGCTAATTCCAACTGCGATTCGTCGACCCGCGGCCGTTGCTCGCGATCAAAAAACTGACGTTGCCAAATCTCAAAGTTGATAAGCGCCCATAGTCGCTCATCATGGTTTTCTCCCGCACGGTGCCGCTGCACCAAGGTGCGAACATACGCCGGCTCGAAAATGCCCCGCTGCAGAGCGCGTTCGCTCAAAACATATTCATCAACAACCGCTGAATACTCAGTTCGCAACCATGAGCCAATCGGGACGGGAAAGCCCATCTTTGGCCGCGTTAGGATTTGAGCCGGCAACAGGTTCTTCATGCTCTCGCGCAAAACATGCTTAGTTGTTCTGCCGCGCAGCTTCATGCGTTCAGGTAAGCGCGCGCTAAATTCGACGAGTTTGTGATCGAGAAACGGAACGCGACTTTCAATAGAAGCGGCCATGCTCATCTGATCCTGTTTCATTAATAGCTCTTGCAAATATGTTTTGGTGTCCGTGTACAACAAACAGTCCAACATCGAAGTCGCATCGTTATCATTGAATGCCTCCCGCATCGCGAGATACGGATCGATTAACCCAATGCGCGCACGAGTCTCTGTCGATAGCAAGTCTCTTTGAGTGCTCTTGGAAAAAACCGCAAAGTTTTCGAAATAAAGGTTCTCGACGTCCGGCGACAACGCCAGAAATGTGCGTTTCAGTTTTTGCCCGAGGCGTGACGATGGCGGCACCGCATTAACGCGCTCTTTTACGGCCCGCCTGATATCCTCAGGAATGAATCTGTCGTAGTGTTGGCCGCCGCGAAGGTTAAGCAAGGTCTTACGATAGCGCCCATAACCCGCGAGCAATTCGTCGCTTCCCTCTCCAGTCAAAACAACTTTGACGTGCTGCGACGCAAGTTGTGAAACAAAAAACAGCGCCACGCTGGAAGGATGCGCGATGGGTTCGTCTTCATGCCAAACGAGATTTGGTAACGCTGCGAAAAATTTTTCCGGGCTGAGTAAAACTTCATGGTGATCGGTTTTGAATGCTTGCGAGACGAGCCGCGCGTATTCAAGTTCATTGGCTTCGCGTTCGTTAAAAGCGACTGAGAATGTTTTAATCGGCTCAGCCACCATCTTGCTCATGACGGCCGCGATAGCTGACGAATCGATCCCCCCCGACAAAAACATGCCCAGCGGCACGTCGGACATCAATCGCAATCGGACCGACTCATGAAATAGTTCCGACCACTCCGCTACATATTCACTATCCGTCCGATCCTCGTCGTCATTCGAAAAGCTGATGTCCCAATATTTCTTGATGCGCACGCTGCCGTCGCACCAACTTAACGTGTGGCCGGGCATCAAGCGCCGGACGCCCGCGAAGAGTGTCTCTTCGCCGGACGGCGCATGGTTGGCCAGGTAATCCGGTAGCGAGGAGTAGTTAAGTTCCGGTTGCACTGCATTCGTTTCGAGCAGCGCCTTTATTTCCGAAGCGAAGTAAAGCGAGCCGTCTCTGGTGTGAATGTAGTAGAGCGGCTTTACTCCCAGGCGATCTCGCGCAATAAACAACTCGCGTTTTTGTTCGTCCCAGATTGCAAACGCAAACATGCCGCGCAAGTTTTCGACGCAGCGCTCTCCAAATTCTTCGTACAAGTGAAGAATGCTTTCGGTGTCGCAGTGCGTTTCATAACGATGGCCACGATCTTCGAGGTGTTTTCTATAGTCGGCGTGGTTGTAGATCTCACCGTTGAAGACGATGTGCAATGTGCCGTCTTCGTTAGTCATTGGTTGGTGGCCGGCAGCGACATCGACGATGCTCAATCGCCGGTGGCCTAAACCTACGCGAGCATCGATAAAGAGCCCAGCGTCGTCTGGACCTCGGTGCGTTAGAACGTCGCGCATGCGTCGCAGCTGCGCGTCATCGATGCGATGTCGCGAACTGGTTGCCAATGCTATGCCGTTGATTCCGCACATAATCTTTACAATTCCACCCGCTTCGTCTCTGCAAATATTTTTTCTAAATCAGACACAGGTAATGCAAGGTCAATGATTCCTTCCGGCGTTTCAAGCCGATAACAATCGCCTGCACGCGTTGCGGCGGCATAGGCAATTGACTGGCTCGCGTTAAACGTGTCGTTACCGTTAATCGTCAACTGTTGGCCATCAATAACGACCAGCTCCAACAGACC
>DATENN010000092.1:0-3898 GCA_035275045.1 Pyrinomonadaceae bacterium | reverse complement strand
CAACCCTGGGCTGTGGGTCAACAACCGTTTCGCGGTAGGCGATCTGCGGAGCAAGCGATGGACACTCTAAAAAACTGCGAATCCCCGGAATAAATAGAACATGAAAAAATCAAAACGCACTTCTCTCAATCGTCGCAATTTCGTAAAGCTGCTTCCCGCCGCCGGCGCCGCTGGTCTGGCAGTTTCCAGCTTGCCGTTAAAAGCGATCGCGCAAACGCCGACACCGACCCCGGTGCCTTCGCCGTCTGCGCGGCCGTCGGCTACGCCCCTGCGTATCTCGAAAGAGATGATGCACGCCGCTGAAAAAATGATCGGGATCGAACTGACTGACAAACAGGAAGACATGGCCCTGCCAGGCGTGAACCGCGCGCTGGATAACTTTGAAGCAGTCCGCAAAGTCGATGTGCCGCTCGATACTGAGCCCGCGGTAGTCTTTCATCCGGCGCTGCCCGGTTTTCATATCAAGCGCGCGGCGCGCAAGACAAAGTTCAAGTTTGGCAGAACCGAGCCGGTTCAGTTCAGGTCAGTCGAGGATCTCGCCTTCGCGACCGTCCCTCAACTCGCTGAGCTAATTCGGACAAAGAAAGTCTCGTCAGTCGAACTCACCAAAATGTACCTGGCGCGGCTCAAGAGATACGGGCCGAAGCTGCTGTGCATCGTCACGCTCACTGAAGAGCTGGCGATGAAGCAGGCACAGGACGCGGATAACGATCTCAAACGCGGGAAGTATCGCGGGCCTTTGCACGGCATCCCCTGGGGCGCGAAAGATCTTTTTGCGACCAAAGGAATCAAAACCACCTGGGGCGCCGAACCTTATCGAGATCAGTTGATCGATTACGACGCGACGGTGATTGAACGTTTGCGCGAAGCGGGCGCGGTGCTGGTGGCGAAGCTCTCAATGGGCGCCCTCGCCCAGGGACCCAAATGGTTCGGCGGGGTGACGCGTAATCCGTGGGTGCCTGACGAAGATCGAATTGGCGCCAGCGGGTCGTCGGCGGGTCCGGGCGCGGCCACGGCTGCCGGTCTGGTTGGTTTTTCGATCGGAACCGAAACGCTCGGTTCGATTGTTTCCCCCTCGTCGCGAAACGGCGTGGTAGGGCTGCGGCCTACTTACGGGCGCGTCAGTCGTTACGGCGCGATGGGCCTGAGCTGGACGATGGACAAGATTGGTCCGATGTGTCGTGGGGTTGAAGATTGCGCGGCGGCGCTGGACGCGATCTATGGGCCGGACCAGCATGACCTGACGGTGGGCGATGCGCCTTTCAACTGGGTGCCTGATCTTCCGTTGAGCAGCCTGCGCATCGGTTATTTGAAGACCGAATTTGAAACGACTCCACCGGCGAATGCGCCTGAGGCAACGCGCAAGTTAACTGAGCAGCGCAATGCGATGTATAAGGAAGCTCTCGACGCGTTGAAGCGGGCCGGAGTGAACATGACGCCGATTGAGATGCCGAAGTTTCCCACACAAAACATCCGCTACATTCTTTCGGCTGAGGCGGCCACGGCTTTTGATGACATCACGCGCGATGGCCGCGTGAATCAACTCTCCGGACAGGACGCCGGCGACTGGCCCAACACATTTCGCACAAATCGGTTTGTGCCCGCCGTAGAGTATCTGCGCGCGCAACGTGCGCGAGTTTTGTTAATGCGCGAGATGGACAAATTGATGTCGCAGTGGGACGTGTTCGTTTCGCCCGCGCCGGGGAGCGCCAGTCTTTTGATCACTAACCTGACCGGTCATCCGGCGGTGTGTGTTCCGTGCGGGTTTCTGGACATCCCCGGCGCTAACAACGGACCGCTTCAACGTCTGCCGCAAGCCATCATGTTCACCGGCGGACTTTACGACGAGGCTGCGCCGTTACGCGTGGCGCTCGCGTTCGAACAGGGGACGGCCTGGCACACGATGCATCCGAAAGTTGATTGGGCGTGAAGATGAGCCAGTTCAACGAAGGTCGCCAATCCCCCCAGCCTTCATAATAATGGATTAGTTTCTAGATTTTCGTATTGCACGGGCTGTCCAAACACGAATTTGCGCTGGAATTGGGCCGCAAAATGACGGGGCTTTACGCCTAAGGGATGCTAGTCCTTCTGGCCGAACTTTTGCATCCGATTTTATTGTCGAACTCGGTTCAAGAGGGTATTATTAACAACGGTCTGTGGAACCGCGAGAGCAGCGTGAAAGGAGGAGCCACATGACGAACTTAGTTAGACTTCTTCAGGCGGCTGTTGTCATTGCCGCCGCCGCGTTTGTTATTCTTCTTCTGCAAGTAAAAAGTGATTTCCCTTACGCTTCACCTTTCTATGTTCGCATTGTTGGAATACCTGCGCTAATCGTCCTGATTATCGCGGTTTTCTGGATCTCTTCGTGGTCGTCTACTAAAGCGATTATCTACGGATCACTTGTTTTGGCGCTCGTTCTTGAACTTGTACCAATGTTTCTTTTTCTTCGGAATGATTTCCCATCCAGCTATTACATCGACCCCCAAGGCCGAGTCGTTCTTTCAACTTTCCCGGGAAATGTTTTTGAAGGACGATCTAAGGGTTCCGTGAATGACGACGTTTTGGCGGCATATAATTGGCAGCAAGGCAAAACGAGTGATCCATCCGGAAAGCTACTTAGATTTTATCGAGTCAGGCCTGATGGCACCGTCTTGATCTTTGAATACCCGGTGGAAAACGGTGAAGTCCTACATTCTCTTGATAACGCCACGTTGGAAAAATATGAGGCCCAACAATTGAACCGTGCCGACTCGTTCATACGCGAAGGGGATTTGGTAAAGGCGAAAGAGATTCTTAGAAACATACTAAATTACGATCCATATGCGGACAAGGCGTATCGGCTTAATCGGAGGATAGAACAGCAGGAAGAACAAGAAAAAGCTGAGGCTGAGCGAATAGCCACTGAGAAGGCTGAAGCAGAACGGTTAGCGGCCGAGGAATCTGAGACTGCCACGGCTCAGAATGATGACGAATCAACGCGGGACGGATCACCGAATTCAACACCAGTAGTTCGAAATCACTCGCAACGATATCGTTCGAGACAGTACAGTTCAGAATATTATCCAGCCGAACAGCCGTCTTACTACACGCCGCCAGCTAGCTCGTGCTGCCGGCAATCTTCCATAACGTATGCGCAGCCAGCGCAAAACTACGTGCAGCCAGCGCAAACCTATGTGCAGCCTCAACCACCACAAGCAGTAAGACCAAGCTACCCGCCGCCTTCAAACGTACCCCAAGTATCAACGCCCGTACAGAATCCTACCGTGACATATGTCATGAATAGGCAGAGTCAAACTGAACGAAAGAAGGGAATGAGCTGGAAGAAAAAGTTCCTGATTGGTCTCGCCATCGCTGGCGGCGTTGCAACCGAGGAAGTCATCCGACATAACCGAAAATAGGTCGAGGTACCCTGCTTCTCGACGCCAGCTCTAACTTGATCGGGAGCCCAAACGTCCACGGCTTTCTGGAGTCGCAACCAGAACTCAGGAGTGGTGTTGAAAGCGCGGACAAGACGATGCGCCAGATCAGGATTGACTGAGCAACACTCCCCTAAGAGTTCATTGATTCCACCTCGAGAAACACCTAAGCGAGTAGCTACCTTGGATGGAGTAAGTACTGCGGCAGGAATGGTTTCTTCACGCAACAATTCTCCCGGATGAGTAGGTCTTCTTCGCACTTTCCTGCGACGTGGAGAGCCGGTCATAACACCAGCCAGCGTAACGCCGAACTATGACGGGACGCAACACAGTCTTCGTGCCGTAGGCACGAAATGTTTATAGCTGAGTGGGCTTCTGTTTGGAACTGAGCTCCGAAGGAGCGAAATAATCATGTCGCTCCTTGCGGAGCTTTGATTTCAGGGGCAATGCCGTGGCTATAAACATCGCGCTCCTGACGGAGC
>DATENN010000091.1:0-19144 GCA_035275045.1 Pyrinomonadaceae bacterium | reverse complement strand
CTCACGTTTTCGCGTGGATCGATTTCGGGAGTAACGAGCGAAGTTCAGAGTTCAACCTTTAGGGTGCGCTTCCTCACACGTCCAGGTTGCGCACGTCGAGCGCGTTGTCTTCGATGAACTTGCGGCGGGGCTCGACAGCATCGCCCATCAGAATTGAAAAGATGTCGTCAGTTTCCACCGCGTCGTCGATCCTCACTTGCAGCAAAGTGCGCTTTTCCGGATCCATCGTTGTCTCCCACAACTGCTCCGGATTCATCTCGCCCAGCCCTTTGTAGCGCTGAATCGATAAATCCTTTTTCGCGGCACCCAAAACTTTCTCGAGCAAGGCTTCTCTGGTGGAAACTTCCTCGCTCGTTCCGTTGGTGCCGGTGATAAACGGCGGAGCCAACTTGTCCTCGAGAGACAGATATAACTCAACTGCTTTTTGAAATTCGACGAAACTTGCAAAGTTCCAATCGATCGCGACGTTCAGACCTGACGTCGTAGTTGTTTCAATTTCCCAAAGACCGTGCTCCTCGTCGGAAGACAGCTCGGTGCGGAACCCTGCTTTCGCAAGCCGGCCCTCGATCTTCGCCATCAGATCGCTGCTCTGGAAAACCTTGCGGAGAGTGATGCCTTCCTTACGCAACACGCCTTTCTTTCCTGCGAACGCTTCCAACAAGGTGTCGAGCATATGAGCATCGCCGCCCAAACGTCGCGCCGCCCGCTCGCAGTAGTTCTTGAGATCGACCAACCGTTCGAGCGACTTCGCGAGATCCTTGCCCTCGATATCCTGATTGGCTCCCACGGATTTCACCGTCATGTCCGCTGTGGCCATACGCATCAGGTAACGGACCATCAAACTTTCGTCTTTGATGTACTCTTCTTTTTTACCTCGCTTCACTTTGAAGAGCGGCGGCTGCGCAATGAATACATGACCGCGCTCAACCAGCTCCGCCATCTGCCGGTAGAAGAAAGTGAGCAGCAGGGTGCGAATGTGCGAACCGTCGACGTCCGCGTCGGTCATCAGGATGATTTTGTGATAGCGCAACTTGCTGACATCGAAATCTTCTTTACCGATGCCGGTGCCGAGCGCGGTGATCAACGCTTTGATCTCACTGTGACCGAGCATTTTGTCGAAGCGCGCTTTTTCGACGTTTAGAATTTTTCCCTTCAAAGGCAGAATCGCCTGGTTCTTTCGGTCGCGGCCTTGCTTGGCCGAACCGCCTGCCGAATCGCCCTCGACAATGTAAATCTCGGAAAGCGCCGGATCTTTTTCCTGACAGTCCGCCAGTTTTCCTGGCAACATCGAGCCACCCAATGCGCCTTTGCGCACGATTTCACGGGCCTTGCGCGCCGCCTCGCGCGCACGGGCAGCATCCACCGACTTTCCTACAATCCGCCGAGCGACGGTTGGGTTCTGCTCCAGGTATTCGGTTAATCGTTCGTTCAGGAAAGATTCGACCGCGCCTTTCACATCCGAATTCAGCTTGCCCTTCGTTTGCCCTTCAAATTGCGGCTGCGGCAATTTAACCGAAATGACGGCAACCAAACCTTCGCGCACGTCGTCGCCGGTTAGCGAGCTTTTAAAGTTTTTAGTAAGGCCCGATGATTGAGCGTAGGCATTAATCGTTCTGGTGAAGGCGGAGCGAAACCCCGACAGGTGCGTGCCACCATCGACTGTGTTGATGTTGTTAGCGAAGGAATAGACTTTTTCGTCGTAACCGTCGTTGTACTGGATAGCGACTTCGATTGATAAGGCGTCGCCTTCCTTCTCGAAATACAACGGCTTGTCGTGAAGCGTCGTCTTGTTCTTGTTTAAGTGCTTTACGAATTCGGCGATGCCACCCTTGTAATAGAATTCATGCGACCGCTCAGGCTCTTCACGCTCGTCCTTGATGGTTATGCGGATGCCTTTGTTAAGAAAGGCCTTTTCCCTCAGCCGCTCGGATAATTTGTCGAAACTGAAAATTGTGTGATCAAAAATCTGAGTGTCGGGCTTAAACGTTATTTTGGTGCCACGTTTCTTTGTCTTACCCGTCTGTTTCAATGGCGCCACTGAAATGCCGCGAACGTACTCTTGTTCGTACGTCTTGCTGTCGCGCCAAATTTCCAGGCGCAACGTTTCGGAAAGAAAATTTACGCAAGAGACGCCGACACCGTGTAAACCACCGGAAACTTTATAAGCGTTCGAGTCGAACTTTCCGCCGGCGTGAAGTTTTGTCATTACGACTTCGGCGGCCGATTTTCTTTCCTTCTTCATCTCATCGACAGGAATGCCGCGGCCGTTGTCGACCACGGTGACCGAGTTGTCGAGATGAATCGTTACTTCGACGGTGTCGCAGTATCCGGCCAGCGCTTCATCGATCGAGTTGTCTACAACTTCATAAACCAGATGATGCAAGCCCAGCTCGCCGGTCGAACCGATGTACATCGCCGGACGCTTGCGCACGGCTTCGCGGCCTTCTAAAACTGCGATGGATGAAGAATCGTATGCTTGTTGTTTTTTAACTGTCACTTTACTTCCTGGCGTTGCCAATACTTAACTCCTAATCTCGATTTCTAATGTTTGCACAATGCGTTTAAAGGTCTGTTTCTACCCTTCGATTCCGGCGCCAGCCGCCGATCCCAGCAGGCGCTGTTCGAGCGCTTTTCCCTCTACAACTTCGTGAACGTTTGCCTTGGAGATGAATCCTTCTACGTGGCTGCGTTTCGAGGTAGTGATGAAAGTCTGCGTGCGACCTTCAAGGTATTCCAACAGACGTTTTATCCTCTTTTCGTCCAACTCGGCATCGACGTCGTCGAGCAGAAAAATTGGCCGATCCTGATGCCATAAATTATACACTGAAATCGCCGCTAAGTCTAAGAGCAGCAAGGCGCTACGTTGTTGTCCAGAGCTGCCAAAAACGCGTAGTTCGCGACCTCCCAGATTGAGCGTCAGATCGTCGCGGTGAGGACCCAGAAGGGAGCGGCCGGCAGAGAGCTCAGCCGGCATGCGTAGCTGCAAACGCTCGCGCAAAAGTTCGGCGTAGTTGTTCAGATCTCCTTTGCTCTCCAGCGCAGAGGAATACCGGACATGGAGTTCCGCCGGTTCGAAAAGCGATCGCTCAAGTTCGTTGTTTAGACGTTGGGTGTAATCGATTCTCGCGTTGTGAATTTCTTCCGCCAGTTGCACCAGCTGTTCGTTCCACGGCGAAAGCATTTCCTGCAATTCAACTAAGCGTAGCTCGCGTTCTAAATTATCCTGAAGCAGCCGGTTCTTTTGCTTTATGACCCGGTTGTAATCAACCACTGTGCGGATGTAAGCCGGCCTTAGCGAAGCCACTCCGCGGTCGATAAAGTGTCGCCGGGCTTCGGGCAGGCCCCGGACCACGTCGAGTTGATCTGCTGTAAACGAAAACACCTGCAACTGCGTTAGGTATCGCGTCAGTTGTTCGCGCTTCCCGTTTACCGATATCGATTTAGTGTTGTTCTTGAGGTCTACACGCAGTTCCCGTTGTAGGTTGTCGCCGGTCGAAACCTCACCGGCGACGAACGCGTTGTCACAACCGAATCTAATTGTTTCCTGAAGTCGTTGCGTGCGGAAGGATTTCGTTCTCGACAATAAATGAATTGCTTCGATCCAATTTGTTTTTCCCTGCCCGTTGTTCCCGTAGAGAATATTTAAGCCTGGCCCCCAATAGATTTTCCCGCTGAGGTTGCGAAAGTTTTCTACTTCGAGCGAGTCCAGGATCATCGATGGATTTTAGCATGAGGTTGTAATCCCACTCTCGGTGTTTATCTCAAAAAGAAAAAGCGCGCTGACGGTCACAGCGCGCTTTTCTAACTCGTTGAACTTCAGCGATCACAATCGCATCGGCATGACGACGTACTTGTAATCGTAGTCGCCGCCTTCAGCCGGTTTCAATTGTGCTTGCGAATTGCCATCCTTGAATTCAAAAGCGACTGCGCCGTCGCCGATGACATTCAAAAAATCCTGAAGGTATTGCGCGTTGAAGCCGATATCGGTTTCTTCGCCGGAATATTCGGCCTGGATTGTTTCGGTAGCTTCGCCTTCTTCAGCGTTCTGAGAGCTGATGACTAGTTGATTTGGTTCGAGGTGAAAACGAATGGCATGCGATCGTTCGTCAGACATCAACGCCACGCGGCGAATAGCGGAGTTCAACAATCCGCCGTCAAACTGGATCGACTTGTCGTTGTTCTTCGGCATAACCATTTCGTAGTTTGGAAATTGGCCGTACAGCATTCTTGAAACCAGCAGCCGCAGCCCGACTTCAAAAAAGATATGGTTACTGTCAATTCCGAGGCTGATCTCTCCTTCAAAACCGGCCGTGAGTTTTGTCAGTTCCGCCAACGTCTTTCGCGGTATCAGCGTGTCGATCGCGTCGTTTCCGCCGTTTTTAGAGGTCAGTTTGCGTTCTACGTAAGCCAAACGGTGGCCGTCGGTTGTAACCATCTTGGCGCCGGCGGCGTCAAGAATGAATTTTGCACCGGATAACGTGTATCGCGACTCTTCCTGAGTGATGGCGAAAATTGTTTTGTCGATAAACGACTTGATCACATCGGCCGGCAGTTTCGTGGGCGCTGATTTGAACGACGGGACTTCAGGAAATGCTTCCTTGGCTACGCCGACCATTTTGAATCTTGTTTTGTCGCAAGTGACGGTTACCCAGTCGTTGTCCTCTTTTTTGAAGGTTACTGGTGCGTCCGGTAACAACCTGGCGATCTCAAAAAGCTTGCGAGCCTGAACGCAGATCGAACCACCGGTCGGAATATCTTCAGCGTCCATGTCGCAACGGATCGTTACGTCGAGATCCGTTCCCGTCAATCGAATCGTACTTTCACCAACAGACTCAATCAGAATATTCGAGAGCACCGGAATGGTGTTCTTCTTTTCTACGACGCCTTGCACAAAGGCGAGCTCTCGCTGGAGGTTTTGTTTACTAACGACGAATTTCATGTTCGACTCCTTAAGCTTTGCGCCTTCACTCACAGCCATAAGATTCTCCTCGACGTTTTCTGTCTCTAACTAAACATAAATCAGTTAATAAAACTCCAGCAGTAGCAGTAGTGCCTGTTGATTTGTGGAAACCTTCGCCCGAATGAACTAAACACTCGCTGAAACGCTGTTGATAAAAAAGCGAACGCAGGATTAAAAAAGCACCTGGCACTGTCAATAACTGTGTGCGGGCGAGTTATTCTAATCTTTCAGAACGCCCTTCTCCAACAACCTGTGAACAATGCAAAAACTCTAGCAATGCGGAAACAAATAGTTATTAATGCCGCCGACACGTTTGTGGAAAATTACTTTTTCAAACTCTCTGACAAATCAAGCAGCAGCCGTTCAAAACTTGAGTCACTGGCGGCCATCGATTGAATTTTTTCAAACGAGTGGATAACCGTCGTGTGATGCTTGCCGCCAAACGCTTTACCTATTTCCGGATAACTGCGCGACGTTAAACGCTTGCAAAGGTACATCGCGATCTGCCGCGGGAACGCAATCTGTCGCGAGTTACTTTTCGACACCAGTTGCTCGACGCTCAACTTATGCGCAGACGCCACAGCTTTTTGAATTTGCTGGATAGTAATTTGCCCCGGCTGTTCGTCCGACGCGATGTTTCGAATGGCATCACGCGCAAGGTCCTCTGTTATCGAAGAGCCGCGCAAGGAAGAAATAGCGAGTAGCCGGATCAGCGAACCTTCCAACTCCCTGACGTTATTTTTGACACGAGTAGCGATGAAAAGCGCGACTTCGTCGGGAACGCCGAACCCCATGGTTTCAGCTTTGCGCTTCAGAATCGCAACTTTTGTTTCCAGATCGGGCGGTTCGAGATCGGCAATCAAACCCCACTCAAAACGTGAGTGGAGGCGCTCCTCGAGTGTCGGAATCTCGCGTGGCGGGCAATCGGAGGAAATAACGATCTGCTTCTGTTGCTCATACAAGGCATTGAAGGTATGAAAAAACTCTTCCTGCGTGCGCTCCTTGCCCGCCATGAACTGGATGTCGTCGATCAGCAGCACGTCGACTGAACGATACTTCTCCCGAAACGCCGGCGTCCGGTCGTAACGAATTGCGTTAATCAACTCGTTCATGAAACGTTCCGATGACAAGTAGCAAAGATTCAACTGCGGATTTCGTTGTTTGATGGCGTGACCGCACGCATGCATCAGGTGAGTCTTTCCCAAACCAACTCCGCCGTAGAGGTAGAGCGGGTTGTAAGTCTTGCCGGGCGCCTGTGCAACCGCCAGTGATGCGGCGTGGGCGAACTGATTACAAGAACCAACCACAAAACTTTCAAAAGTGTATTTGGAGTTCAGCGCAGGATCCAGCGCCGGCATTACCCTTTGAATCGATTCAGTTGCAGTAATCACAGGAGCTGCTTCACGTGCAACGGCGACTGCCGCACCGGTTGATGCACCGTGCGAATGAGCAATGGCTTGTAGGTGCATTCCAGGATCGTTCACGATCCAATCGATCCCATATCCACTCAACTGGCTTTCACCAAACGACTCGCTAAGCAAACTCGCGTAATGTGTTTTGACCCAATCGCGAAGGGCGGCGTTAGGGGCCTGCAGCCGTACGACTCGAACAGCATCATCAACGCAATCGAATCGGATTGGCCGAAACCATGTTTCGAAACTTTCGTTAGGAAGTTTGGTTTTGATTGATGAGAGGATGTTCTCCCACACAGAGCTTTCGAGGACACTGGGCATTGACGAATTGAACCGGAAACAAATGTGTTGCGCTGCCAAGTTTTCCCTGCCTGAACAAACCACGTGTGAAAAACCGGGAGCAGTTCTTAACCTGGTTCACGACCAAATTATCCACAGGGTTTTCCTCACTTTGTGGAAAAGCCCCAATGGTTAAAGTAAAGGTTTAAGCGGTTGCGTATCAAGGACTTACAGGCTTGGTAAGCACGCGTCGGAGACTACCACAGGGGGTTGGCGCCAAGCAATAAACCGGAAAAATAAAACAAGCGCTTTTGCGGCGGCAGCTTGCGAAATGATCTTAGATTGCGGAGACGCAGCAAGGTTTGATCCGGCTTTGATTTACCTGACGCTTTCTTGACAGTTAGTCTAAGTGAAAGCTAGTCTTACCGTTTTGTTTAGGCGGGAGATCTTTAACTATGTCCAAGCGAACGTTTCAACCTAATAACCGGCGCCGCGCAAAGACCCATGGCTTTCGAGCGAGAATGGCGAGCAAGGCCGGCAGGCTTGTCCTGAAACGCCGTCGCGCAAAAGGGCGACGACGTCTGGTTCCTTCACATTACTAACATCTTCATGACCCAGTATTTGCGGGCGAGTAGCGATTTCCAAAAAGTGTATCGCAAGGGAAAGCGCTACGACGGCATGTTGATGACAGCCTTTGTTCTGCCGAATAATCTGGAACAGAACAGATTTGGAATCACTGCTTCTCGCAAAGCTGTC
The DNA here is from genome assembly GCA_035275045.1 of Pyrinomonadaceae bacterium. Taxonomy (GTDB): domain Bacteria; phylum Acidobacteriota; class Blastocatellia; order Pyrinomonadales; family Pyrinomonadaceae; genus PSRF01. Next base: position 11,737 of record DATENN010000091.1, on the reverse strand, counting down.
GGTAACGCGGTGCTGCGAAATCGCGCGCGGCGATTGTTGCGAGAGACATTCCGACTAAAGGCGGCCACCGTTTCGAGTTTGCGCGAAAATTATGATTGGGTCGTCAATGCAAAACGTCGATTGCCTTCTTTGAAGTTGAGCGCGACCATTGAAGAGTTTGAAAAACTCTTGGCTCAGGTGCATCAGCAGGAAGGCGATAAGTCGTAACCGGGCGCTATTGTGAAGTCGCTATTAGTGGTATTTATTCGAGCTTATAAGCAGTTTGTCTCGCCGTTCCTTCCGCCCGCTTGCAGATTTTTCCCTACATGTTCGGAGTATGCCGTTGAGGCTATCGGCAAGTATGGCGCGGTGCGCGGAACAGCGCTGGCAGTGCGGCGAGTGTTGCGATGTCATCCGTTCAGCGCCGGCGGCTATGATCCGGTTAAATAGTGCCGACGCCAATTGGCATAGGCCGGAATATTAAATGCAACAACAACGATTAATTATTGCGCTACTGATCTCGACCGCGATTCTGTTTGCGTGGACGTATCTCGTCCCGGTAAAGCCGACTCAACAACAGCAGACCGCGCCAGGCGCCGCTTCGCCAACGCCCGCACCTGTAAGTTCAGCCACGCCGAGCGCCACTCCAACTACCGCGAGTGCTGCGGTAAACACAGCGCCTCACCGGACGTTGGTGATTAAAACTCCGCTGTACGAGGCAAAGTTGGACAGCACCGGCGCCACGCTAACCAGTTGGGTGATTAAGAAAAACAAAGACAGTGGCCGCGACATCTATTCGGTGGGCGGCGACGAAAAGTCGCACATTCCGCTCGAGCTCGTTTCCCGCACGGGACTCGAACGTCAGCCCTCGGAAGTCCCGCTCCAAATAGTCACCGGTGACGCAAATACCGACTCGGTTCTGAACACAACTAATTACACCGTCAGTGTGGAAGGGTTAGCCACCAGCGATTCGGAAATTTCGTTGGCGCCGGGAGCTAAAAAGAAGATTGAATTTAGTCTTACTGACGCCAGTGGTGTGAACGTTTCGAAGGTCATGACGTTCGACGGCGATGACTACAGCGTTGACATGCAAGTGACGATCAAGCGGGGCGACCAGATTGTTCCACAGGCGAAGTTGAAAATTGGCCCCAGCATCGGCGACCAGGGCGTAAAGAAGTACTCGTTCTATTCCGTCGCGCCGGAAGCGATTATCGCGCAAGGAAACAAGGTCGAACGACATCAGGCCCGCGCTATTAACGAGAACAAGAACAGTCCGGATCGGCTCGCTCTTGGAGGGCCGATCGATTGGGCCGCAGTCGGCGACACATATTTTGCGATGGTCGCCGTCCCTTCAAAAAGACTCGACGGAGTTGAAGTACACACGACCCAGTACGACCACAACCAGGCGGGCAAACCGGAAAAGCGTTACCTCACTACCGCGCTGGTGCCGATTCCGACGGATGGTTCGACTACGGTTATCTACGCGGGACCAAAGGATCATTACCTCTTAACGCAAGCAAGTGGCAGGTTGAGTCAGATTGCGGGACGGCAAATCGACCTTGAAGGACTCATTGATTACGGGTGGTTTAGCTGGCTTTCGCGACCGTTAGCAGTGCCGATCCTGCGGTCAATTAAGTGGCTGCGGCAGCTTACGAATAGTTACGGCATCGCGATAATCTTGTTTACGATCGTGATTTATTCGCTGTTCTTTCCGCTGAAGTGGCGTTCTTCAAAGTCAATGAAGAAGGCGCAAAAATTAGCGCCTCGCATGAAAGAGCTGCAGGAAAAAATCAAGGGCATGAAACAGAACGACCCGCGTCTTAAGGAACTGCAGGTCGAACAACTTCGCTTGATGAAAGAGGGTAACCCGCTTGGCGGTTGTTTGCCGTTGCTCATTCAAATGCCGTTCCTGTTCGCACTTTATCGAGCGATTACCATTTCCCTCGATTTTCGCCAGGCGTCGTTTTTGTGGTTGCCTGATTTATCGGCGGGTGATCACTTTCACATCCTCGAGATCATGATGGCCGGCACGATGATCGTGTTGCAGTTGATCACGCCTGCTCCATCCGCGGATCCTTTGCAACGCAAGATGATGGCGATCGGCATGCCGCTCTTCATGTTGTACGTACTTTGGGGTGCGCCGTCAGGCCTGTTACTCTACTGGCTTGTCGGCAACATCGTCGGGTTTGCGCAACAGTTTATTATCAATCGCATGACGAAGTCCGAAGACGATCCGGAACCGCCCGCCGCTTCGCGGAATGTTTCCAAGAAGCGAGCTCCGGCGCCGGCATGAATGAGGCATGAACGATAACTGCGCTAAGGCCGCTACGTTTCTTGAGCAGATCTTCGCCAGCACAGGTTTGAATCTGCGCGTGGCGATGACCGAGAGTCCCGCCGAGTGTTTGCTGGATCTGAGCGGCCCCGATTCTGAACTGCTCCAGGCGGAAAGCGGTGAGCTCTTGCTCGCCCTACAACACCTGGTGACGCAAGCATTCGCACGCACCGCGCCGGAAGGACAGCGTCTAGTCTGTGACGTCGACGGTTATCGCGCCACTCGGGAAGCCGAATTAAGAGCGATGGCGAACCTGGCTGCCGACCGCGTCCGCCAAAGCCGCGTGCCCTTTGTATTCGGCGAAATGAATGCCAGCGAACGGCGCGTGATCCACCTCGCATTAGCCGATTCTGAAGACCTCCAGACTGAATCAGTGGGCGAAGGCTCAGCCCGCAAACTGCGAATTGCGTTAAAATCCTCCAGCTAAGCGCGCGTCAAATCCCGCTTTACAACTGATGGATACGATCGTTGCAGTGTCAACGCCGCCCGGCCGCAGTGCGATCGCAGTGGTGCGATTGAGTGGTCCATCGTGCCTGGCTATGCTGCAAAAGCTCGTTCGCGATGATCTGTTTACGCCGGAACATCATCGAGTGACTTTGAAGCAACTGTGGGACGACGACCAAATTCTCGATGAAGCGCTGGTCACATATTTCCGTGCCCCGCATTCCTTTACCGGAGAAGACATGGTTGAGATCAGTTGTCATGGTTCACCTGTTATCGTGCGCCGCCTGCTGGATCTTTTGCAGTTCGACAACGCGCGGTTGGCTGGTCCAGGAGAGTTCACACTGCGCGCGTGTCATAACGGCAAGATGAACCTGACACAAGCAGAAGCCATTCGCGATCTGATCAATGCACAGACCCAAGCTGCTGCCGTTCAGGCGACCAGGCAGCTGCAAGGCGAACTGACTAAGTCGTTGCAATGGACCAAGCAGGAATTAATTCGAGTGATTGTAATTCTGGAGTCTGCCGTTGAATTCGTAGAAGATGATTTGCCGGCGGTTCAAATAAAAGAAATCCTGGAAAGCCTGCGGAAGACTTCGGCCGAGCTGACGAAGTTGTGCGCCAGCTATCAAAGCGGCCACCTGCTGCGCGACGGTTTGAGAGTCACCTTGGCGGGACGACCGAATGTCGGTAAGTCCAGTCTCTTCAATAAGTTAGTGAGAATGGAGCGAGCCATCGTAACCGATATCGCGGGTACCACAAGGGACAGCTTGACGGAGTCAGTGAGCCTCAACGGTGTGCCGGTATCTCTGACAGATACTGCCGGTTATAGGGAGGCTGCCGACAAAATTGAAGCCATCGGAATCCATCGGACAAGGCAAGCGATCGCGGATGCAGATTTAGTCGTGGTCGTAATTGACGGCTCAACTGCGCTGCAGTCGGAAGACTTTGAGATTCTGCAAAACGTGCGGGAATTAAATTCAATCATAGCGATCAACAAAAGTGATCTGCCAATTCATCCTGAAGTGACGGCCCACTTCAATGGCGCCGGCGTGGTCCATGTTTCAGCGCTGAGCGACGACGGGATTTCAAAATTGACGCCTGCTATACTTGAACCTTTCGGCTCACTCGAGTTTAGTGAAGGTGGCTTCGTGATCACGGACAGTCGCCACTATGACCTGTTGCGACGCGCACTCGAGTCGCTCTCGTTGGCGGAGACGTCGATCGAAACGGACGCCGGCGAAGAGCTTGTGCTGGCAGACTTGCACAACGCGCTGAGGTTCCTGGGAGCGATAACCGGCGAGACGACGAGCGACGAGATTCTGGGAGAGATCTTCAGCACATTTTGCATTGGCAAATAGCGATGGTGTTCGACGAAAAATTCGATGTGATTGTCATCGGGGGTGGCCACGCAGGTTGCGAGGCAGCGTCGGCTGCGGCGCGCCTTGGGTCTGACACCGCGCTGGTGACGCTAAACCTCGATTTGATCGGGCAAATGTCTTGCAACCCCGCAGTCGGTGGAATTGCCAAGGGCCACTTGGTTCGAGAGATAGATGCGCTTGGCGGAATCATGGGACGCGTCATCGACCGCACCGGTATTCAGTTTCGTCTCCTGAATCGCTCGCGAGGGCCAGCCGTTCAGTCTCCGCGCGCCCAAGCTGATCGTGCCTTGTATCGGCTTGAGATGCGCGCGATGTTGGAAAGGACGCCGAACCTTTCGCTTCGGCAAGGAATGGTCATCGACCTGGTGACTCAAGAGGGACGCATCAAGGGAGTTCTGTTGCAGGATGGGCGGCGCATCCGAGCTGATGCTGTTGTCGTCGCAGCTGGAACTTTTCTGAATGGTTTGATTCACACGGGACGGCAGACATACACGGCGGGCCGAGTAGGTGAGCCCGCCTCAATCGAATTAGCGGAAGCGCTGAAACGGCTGGGCTTTCCTGTTGGGCGGCTCAAGACGGGTACGCCGCCTCGGCTCGACGGACGGACTGTTAACTGGAATGCTTTCCAGCGGCAGCAAGCCGACGAGCGGCCTGTCCCCTTCTCGTTTGCGACCGACAAGATTGAGCAACCCCAAATCGATTGTTACATCGGTTATACGACTGATCGCCTACACGACGCGATACGCCAAAACCTGCACGAATCACCGCTGTATTCTGGTCAAATTAAGGGCGTTGGGCCCCGATACTGCCCTTCAATTGAAGATAAGGTCGTTAAGTTCGCAGATAAGGACCGTCACCAGCTGTTTCTGGAACCGGAAGGTCACAACACCAACGAAGTGTACTTGAACGGTTTTTCCACTTCTCTGCCGACCGGGCTCCAGCAAGAACTGGTGCGGATGGTTCCCGGGTTAGAAGAAGCGAGGATCATCCGGCCAGGATACGCCATCGAGTATGACTTCATTGATCCGCGCGAGTTGGGACCGGATTTGCACGTCGGCAGGATGAAAGGACTATTTAATGCCGGCCAAATAAACGGCACCACCGGATACGAAGAAGCAGCTTGCCAGGGGCTTCTCGCCGGCATCAACGCCGCGCTGTGGTGTCAAAAGCGGTCGCCGTTCACGTTACGCCGCGAAGAATCGTATATCGGCGTACTGGTGGACGATCTGATCAAACAAGGGGTCGATGAGCCTTACCGGATTTTTACGTCGCGCGCTGAGTATCGGCTGGCATTGCGCCACGACAACGCTGATGAACGGTTAACGAAATACGGGCGGGAAATTGGGCTTGTTGGAGATGACGATTGGGAACGGTTTAACGGCAGGCGTGATCGCATCGCTGCAATCCATCAGGCGCTGAAGAACACGCGTCTTAGGCGAAGCGGCGCCGCATTCAGCGCGCTTTCGGCACGAACAGACCTGAGCGGAGTCGACTCGATCTCCGTTGAAGACTTGGCGAGGCGGCCGGGGGTCACCGAAGACTTAATAGCGGAATTGCTTCCCCGAATATTTGCCGGGCAGCGAAACGAGTTGACCTTTGCCCTCGCTGATAACCTGTACGCTGGATATTTGCGTTCGCAGCAAGCTTCCATAAACCGACTCTACGCCCACGACGAGTTGGCGATTCCCGGTGGTTTGGATTTCCGCGGGCTCGACGGCTTATCCCACGAAATGGCGGAACGGCTAGAACGTTCCCGTCCTGCTACTTTTGGCGCGGCCCGTCGCATCCCCGGGCTCACCCCTGCAGCCTTGGCCACTTTACTCGTCACAGTCTCGAACTCCGGCAATGTTTCACGTGTCCCCTCACGCTGACGGGGACACGTGAAACATTCCCACAATAAAACCCGCTGCGTTACTAACAATTGAGCGTCGTACCAGCCTTTTTATGGTAATTTACGCCTACTCGTTTGGCGTTTGGCAAAAATGGCAAGAATAATCGCTATTGCTAATCAAAAGGGCGGGGTTGGTAAGACGACGACCGCTGTTAATCTCGCCGCTGTCCTGGCTACCCAATCAAACGTCCTTCTCGTCGATGCTGATCCCCAAGGTAACGCCACATCCGGAGCCGGCATTCAGCGCGGTAGTTTTCGAAAAAGTGTTTACCACTCTATCGTCCTCGGGGAGCCGGCATCCGCAGCCATGCTTCCGACCGAGGTTAGCGGTCTGAAGGTATTACCGGCCAATAAAGATTTAGCAGGCGCGGAGGTCGAGCTTGTCGACATGGAAAACCGCGAGACGCGATTGCGAATGGCATTGGAACCGATAGCGAACGAATTCGACTTCATAATTATTGATTGCCCGCCTTCACTGGGGCTGTTGACGCTGAACGCGCTAACCGCGGCGAAATCTTTGTTGGTGCCGATTCAGTGCGAGTACTACGCGCTTGAAGGCGTGACGGAACTGTTTGACACCCTCGCTCGCATTCGCCGTCTACACAACCCAGGACTAACGATTGAGGGCTTGTTGCTGACGATGTTTGATGAGCGCACAAATTTGTCGGCCGCCGTCGCCTCGGACCTGCGCGACTTCTATGGGCAACAAGTATTTGAAACCACCATTCCGCGCAATGTGCGTCTCGCTGAGGCGCCCAGCTACGGGAAACCGATTACGCTGTATGACGCGCATTCGAAAGGCGCAGAGGCGTATTTTCAATTGGGTAAGGAGATAATGGCGCATGTCACGAAAGGCATTGGGACGGGGGCTGGGAGCGCTGCTGTCAGCTGAAGGCACGGCGACGGCGACCGAAGATCCGAATACTATTTCGATCAGTTTGATCGATCCGAGCCCGCTGCAACCACGCGGCGTTTTCGACGAGGGTAAGCTGGAAGAGCTTGCCCAGTCGATCGTGGCGAACGGCGTGGTTCAACCGCTTCTGGTTCGGCCCAAGCTTGATCGTTTTGAGTTGATCGCGGGCGAACGTCGTTGGCGCGCAGCGCAACGGGCCGGTTTGACGCGGGTGCCGGCTATCGTCAAAGAAGTTTCAGACGACAAGGTTTTGGAGCTTGCCCTAATTGAGAATATTCAGCGCGAGGATTTGAATCCGATTGAAGAAGCGCGCGCCTACAAGAATCTGATCGAAACGGTTCGATTGACCCAAGAGTCAGTAGCTGAGCGCGTCGGGCGCGACCGTTCATACGTAACAAATTTCCTCAGGCTGCTGAAGCTGCCGGACGATTTACAGGACCTGGTCCAAGCGGGCCGTTTGAGCGTTGGCCATGCGCGCACCTTGCTTGGTCTCCCAGATATCGCAGCCCAGCGGCGAGTGGCCAGGAAGATCATCGAAGGAGACTGGTCTGTTCGTGCAACCGAGCAGTCTGTACGACAGTTGATGGAACCGAAGACGCGCAAGCCGAAGCGTCCGTCAGCCCAAGTCAACGATCCAAACATGCGCGCTGCGGAGACTAAGCTCAGACGTCACTTCGGCCGCCAAGTCCGGATCGTACAAGCGGCAGGTTCCGTCGCCGGCAAGATTGAAATCGAATACTACGACGCTGCTGATCTCGACAGGCTTTACGGTGTCTTGGTAGCCGGCCGGTTGTAATAGGTACACGCGACATTATACAAAGTACATCGAGGATGCGTATTTACTCTTCGTAAGCTCCTTCTTTTCGCATGTCTCCTTCTGTGTGCGGTTTAACAATCCTCAAGCATCGAATCGTTCTGCGCGCTCTTGACCCATTTTCTCGACGGGTGATAGACTCCGACGCTTTTGCGGCGGGTCAATTTAAGGAGCCTGTGTGTTCGCACTCGCGTTTGCCGAAAATTCTATTCAGCTAGTGCCTGACGGCACTCTCCTTTTTCATTTAGTGCTGATCGTGTTGATGGTGGCTTTGCTTAATGCGACCCTACTGAAGCCCATCAACAGGATTTTGGAAGAGCGTGATCGCCGCACCAAAGGCCGGCTCAGCGAGGCTTCGACAACCCTCCAACTGGTCGGCCAGAAGTTGCACGACTACGAGTCAAAACTGCGCGAGGCTCGGGCCGCCGGTTACGCAGCCATGGAAAAGGAACGTGCGCGGCTGTCGAAGGAACGCGAGCAAAGCATTGGCACGGTCAGGGGCGAAATATCTCAGTGGGTAGCGCAGGAAAAGGAACGCATGGAGGCGGAAGCGGCAACAGTTAGATCGACGTTGGGCGCCACCGCGATGGAAAGAGCACGCGAGATCAGCCGTCAGATTCTCAATTCCTAGTTAACCGGACAGGGTGGAAGTTTGTTTCTAATTAATGCGACCTTGCTGTTAGTGCTTCAGGCAGGCGATGCTCCGTGGTGGAACTATCCCGGGCTCGAATTATGGAAGTTTACTAATCTCTTCATTTTTATCGCGGCTGGGATTTATCTACATCATCGCTTTGGCAAACCAATCAAGAGTGGCCTGCAGGCACGCCGTGAGTCAATCAAGCGCGAACTGAAACAGGCACAAGCCGAACGCGACGCTGCGCTCGCGAAGTTGGCGGAAATTGAGGCCCGTTTCTCAACGCTGGACCAAGAGCTGGGCAAGGTCCGCGACCGCAATGCAAGCGAACTAGCCGCCGAAACTCAGCGAATGAAATCTGCAACTGACCAGGAAGTAGAGCGCATGCGCGATCAGGCGCGGCGCGAGATTGAGAACACCGGCAAGGCGGTCCGTCAGGACCTAAAAGCTTTTGCGGCGGCAGAGAGCGTGCGCCTTGCGGAGCAGGTTTTACAAAGTGAAATTGGACCCGAGCAGCAGGCACGTCTATCCGATCGCAGTGTAGCCGAGCTGGGGAGGCCTTCGCATTGAGTTCCCAAACAATTGCTCGGCGTTATGCGACCGCCCTCGCTGACGTGCTCGCCGGACGGGCTGAACAAGAGGAAGTTCGTAACGAAATTGCCGAGTGGGAGCGCATGTTGTCTTCTAGTCCCGAGTTACTCGAGGCGTTCTCGAACCCGACCGTTGCCTACGAACAGAAGCACCGCTTATTGAGCGAGCTGCTGGATCGCACCAAGGTCCGTCCTACCACAGCGAATTTTCTACAAGTTCTGCTTCGGAACCAGCGGCTTTCTGAGTTGTCACAGGTGAATGGAAAACTTTCCCAAATTCTCGATGAGCGTGCCGGAATCGTCAGCGCGGATGTGATCTCAGCTCAGCCTTTACCTTCGTCCACCACGCAGGCGCTGGGTGAAACGCTGGGACGGATAACCGGAAAAAAGGTAACGCTGAATTTTTCGACGGACGAGTCTCTGATTGGCGGCATCGTGACGCGAATCGGCTCGACTGTTTATGACGGCTCGGTTCGCAATCAACTGGATCGGCTGCGTGAGGAACTGGCGAGTTAGTAGAGGAGAACAATGGAACCAATTAGAGCAGACGAAATTAATGAGATCATCCGCAAGCAGATCGAGAATTTTCAGTCCGGCGTGACCGTAATGGAAGTCGGTACTGTGATTAAAGTGGGCGATGGCATTGCGGAAATTCACGGTCTCGAAAAGGTTATGGCCGGCGAGCTAATCGAATTTCCGCACGACGTTCGTGGTTTGGCTTTGAACCTTGAAGAAGACAAAGTCGGCGCCGTGCTGTTTGGCGACTACCAGGCGATTAGGGAAGGCGACTTGGTTAAACGGACCAGCCGCATCATGCAGGTGCCGGTAGGCGATGCGATGATCGGTCGCGTGGTTGATGCGCTTGGCAATGCGATCGACGACCGTGGCCCAATCGTCACGGAAACTTTCAATCCTATCGAACGCATCGCACCCGGCGTGGTTGATCGGCAGCCAGTGAAGGAGCCACTGCAGACTGGTCTGAAGGCCATCGATGCAATGGTTCCGATCGGCCGCGGCCAGCGCGAACTTATTATTGGTGATCGCCAAACAGGCAAGACTGCCGTAGCGGTCGACACGATAATCAATCAAAAAGGCAAAGACGTAATTTGCATTTACGTGGCGATCGGCCAGAAGGCTTCGACGGTGGCCCAGGTCGTCAAGACGCTGGAAGATTTCGGTGCGCTGGAGTACACCATCGTCGTTAAGGCGACGGCATCCGATCCAGCCGCGATGCAGTTTCTGGCGCCGTACTCGGGCGCGGCGATGGGCGAATTCTTCCGCGACACCGGCCGGCATGCCTTGACGATTTACGATGATCTTTCAAAGCAGGCGGCGGCGTATCGTGAAATATCGTTGCTGCTGCGCCGGCCGCCGGGTCGAGAAGCTTACCCGGGTGACGTTTTTTATCTGCACTCGCGGCTGCTTGAGCGCGCGGCAAAGTTGTCAGACGCGAAAGGTGGCGGCTCGCTAACCAGCCTTCCGATTATTGAGACTCAGGCGGGCGATATCTCGGCTTACATTCCCACAAACGTGATTTCGATCACAGACGGCCAGATATTTCTTGAGGCCGACCTTTTCAACAGCGGTATTCGTCCAGCCATCAACGTCGGCAACAGCGTTTCGCGCGTAGGCGGTTCGGCGCAAATCAAGGCGATGAAACAAGTGGCCGGCACCTTGCGCATCGACCTCGCGCAATTCCGTGAGTTGCAGGCGTTCGCCCAGTTCGGATCGGATTTGGACAAGGCAACGCAGGCGCAGCTGGCGCGCGGGCAGCGGCTGGTTGAAATTTTGAAACAACCACAGTATCAACCAATGAACGTCGAAAACCAGATCCTGGTGATTTGGGCCGCGAGTAATGGTTACGCCGATGAAGTTGCGGTCGAAGACGTGCGCCGCTTTGAAGCTGAGCTTTTGAAGTTCGTGGAAAACTCACATCCGGGGCTGCTGCAAAGTATTCGCGAAAAGAAGAGCCTGACCGATGACATCATCTCTGATTTGAAACAGGCGATGGGCGACTTTAAAGATCGCTGGGCCGAAATTAATAACGAGAGTTCTGCGGGCGCGAGCATTCCGGCCACCACTTCAACGAGACAGCCAGCTTCAGCCAGCGCCTAATTCGTTTCATGCCGAATCTTTTAGACATAAGACGCCGCATCAAGTCCGTCAAGAACACGCAGCAAATCACCAAGGCAATGAAGATGGTGTCCGCCGCGAAGTTGAAGCGGGCGCAGGACCGCGTGGTGACAGCGCGTCCGTTCGCGAACAAGATGACTGAGGTTTTGTCCGGTCTAACGGAGCGCACGGACGAGAATTTTCATCATCCTTTACTCGATGCGCGGGGCGACGAGCGTTACCTGCTGGTTCTAATTACAGCGGACAAAGGATTGTGCGGCGCTTTCAATACAAACCTGGTGAAGGCCGCGCAGACTTTTCTCTCGCAAAACGCCCGTAAGGAGATTGAGATTTTGGCTGTAGGCCGGAAGGGCCGCGATTTTTTTAGAAGGCGCGGCGCCGCCATCGCCGCCGAGTACGTCGGTCTAACGGGGAAAGGCCGCGTTGAGTTTTCTGAGGCACTCGAAGTTGCGCGGGACGTAATCAAGCGATTTACAGAAGACAAGGGTATTGATAAAGCCTTCGTCGTTTACAACGAGTTCAAATCGGTAATGCAGCAGCGTGTCGTCATTGAGCAGTTGCTGCCGGTGTCGCGGCAGCATGTCGCAGACGAAGATGCTGCAGGTCAACAGGTGTCGCACGTCGATTA